>NZ_CEZOWA010000002.1:0-38237 GCF_983056325.1 Candidatus Marivariicella sp.
AGTATAATTTCTGTAGGGACAAGTATCCCTGAACTTTCTGCTTCAATTATAGCAGTAATTAATAAGGAAAAGGCAATTTCAATTGGAAACTTAATTGGATCTAATATATTTAATTTATTGGCAGTTCTTGGTATAACTTCAATTATTGCTCCAGTTGGTGTTGTTGATATGGGGCTTTTAAATAACGATATTTGGTGGATGATTGCAATTTCTTTTTTGATTTTACCACTAGTTTTTCTTTTTAAACGAAATCAACTAAGTAAAATTGAGGGTATTATATTATTAACTATTTACCTATCATTCTTATATCCTTTGGTATTCATATAAAAAAACACCCATTAATTATTTAGTTAAGGGGTGTTTTAGGAGAATGAAAAAGAACTATATTTTTGCCGATTTAACTGTTTTTACTATTCTTGAAGCAATTTTATAAGGATCTCCGTTAGATGCTGGACGTCTATCTTCTAACCATCCTTTCCATCCATTTTCTACTGTAGCTATAGGTATTCGGATTGAAGCTCCTCTATCAGAAACACCATAACTAAAATCAGTGATAGAAGCAGTTTCATGAAGACCAGTTAATCTTTGATGGTTGTCATGACCGTAAACAGCAATATGCTCTTTAGTTACAGGCCTAAATGCTTCACATATTTTTTCATAAGTTGCTTTATCTCCACAAGTTCTAAGAATTTCATTTGAAAAATTAGCATGCATTCCTGAGCCGTTCCAGTCTCCCTTTACTGGTTTGGGGTGGTATTCAATATAGTAGCCATATTGTTCTGTGAGTCGATCTAGAAGATATCTCGCTATCCATATTTCATCTCCGGCTTTTTTTGCCCCTTTGGCAAAAAGTTGAAATTCCCATTGACCGCTTGCAACTTCTTGATTTATTCCTTCGAAGTTTAAACCAGCATCAATACAAAGATCAGCATGTTCTTCTACAAAATCTCTCCCATGAGTATTTCTTCCTCCAACTGAGCAATAATATAGTCCTTGAGGACCAGGATAGCCTCCCACAGGGAATCCTAGGGGAAGTTGAGTGTCAGTATCCATAATAAAATATTCTTGTTCAAAACCAAACCAAAAATCGTTATCATTATCGTCAATAGTTGCTCTTGCGTTAGATTCATGAGCTGTACCATCTGCATTTAACACTTCAGTCATTACCAAAAAACCATTAACTCTTAGTGGGTCTGGGTAAACTGCAACTGGCTTTAAAAGACAGTCTGAAGACCCCCCTTCTGCTTGTAGGGTTGAGGATCCGTCAAAAGACCACACTGGACATTCAGATAATTTTCCATTGAAATTTTCTATCACCTTAGTTTTGCTTCTCAGATTAGCTGAGGGCTTGTAACCGTCAAGCCATATATATTCAAGTTTTGATTTGCTCATTATTACATATTTATTTTAAAATCTAAAATTAATAATTTATTGAAGTTACACCCCTTTTAAGTGGGTGTAATATGTTGTATGTGAATAAATTTTTATCAATACCCAGGTTTTTATGGGGTTATATTACTGATTTGTTAATAGATATGCTATTTACTCCCGTAATTTTAAAAAAACTTTATATTTGATTCTAATTAAAAATAAATATTTTGAAACATTCTGAAATTTTTGGAACAAGTGTGTTTAATGAAAATAACTTTAAACAATACTTAAATAAGGAATCTTACAATAATTTAAAAGAAGTAACAGATAAAGGAAATAAAATATCTCGAACTCTGGCAGACCAAATAGCAGCAGCTATGAAATCCTGGGCTATTTCTAAAGGAGCAACTCATTATTCACATTGGTTTCAACCACTTACAGGAATAACCGCTGAGAAGCATGATGCTTTTTTTGATATCACTATTGATGGTTTTGCACTTGAAAAATTTGATGGTGCCCAGTTAGTTCAACAAGAACCAGATGCTTCAAGTTTTCCAAGTGGAGGAATTAGAAATACTTTTGAAGCTAGAGGATACACGGCTTGGGACCCTACTTCTCCTGCTTTTATTTTTGACACTACTTTGTGTATACCAACAATTTTTGTTTCATATACAGGAGAAGCTTTGGATTATAAAACTCCTTTATTAAAATCAATAGCATCTTTAGATCAAGCTGCGACTTCAGTCTGTAAATTTTTTGATAAAAATGTATCTAAGGTTTATCCAACTTTAGGTTGGGAGCAAGAATATTTTTTAATTGATAAATCACTAATGGAATCAAGACCTGACTTAAAGTTAACTGGAAGAACATTGTTAGGTCACGGATCTTCCAAAGGACAACAGTTGAGTGATCATTATTTTGGATCAATCCCAAGTAGAATATTGGAGTTTATGAAAGAGCTTGAATATGAGTGTTTAAGGTTAGGTATCCCCGTTAAAACTAGACATAACGAAGTTGCTCCAAGTCAATTTGAGTTAGCTCCAATATTTGAGGAAGTAAACTTATCTGTTGATCATAATTCTCTTCTGATGGATATTATGCATAAAGTAGCTCATAAACACAATTTAGAGGTTTTGTTTCATGAAAAACCTTTTGAAGGAATTAATGGTTCAGGTAAACATAATAATTGGTCCTTATCTACCAATACTGGAATTAACTTACTTAGTCCAGGTAAAACTCCAATGAGTAATCTACAGTTTTTAACATTTTTTATAAATACTATTTCAGCAGTCTTAGATCATGAAGAACTTTTAAGAGCTGCAATTTCAAGTGCCAGCAATGATCTTAGATTAGGAGCAAATGAAGCTCCTCCTGCAATTTTATCAGTGTTTATTGGTGAGCAATTAACAAGAGTATTAGAGGATTTAGAAAACGTCTCAAAAGGTAAATTGTCTCCTGAAGAAAAGACAGATTTAAAATTAAATGTAATTGGAAAGATTCCTGAAATTTTACTGGACAATACAGACAGAAACAGAACTTCACCTTTTGCTTTTACAGGAAATAAGTTTGAATTTAGAGCTGTAGGTTCAAAAGCAAACTGTGCCAAGCCTATGACGTTTTTGAATGCTATGGTTGCAGAAAAATTAATTTCGTTTAAGAAAAAAGTAGACAATCTTGTTTTTGAAAAAACCATGAAAAAAGATGATGCTATTTTTAATATTTTAAGAGATCAGATAAAGGAAATAAAGCCAATATTATTTGAAGGAGACGGTTATTCAGATAATTGGAAAATAGAAGCTAAAAGAAGAAAATTGAGTCACAATAAATCAACTCCTGAAGCTTTACCAGTTTATTTATTTAAAAAAAGTATAAATCTTTTTTCATCTTTGAATATTTTATCACAAAGAGAAATTGAAGCAAGATATATTGTTGATCTTCAAGAATATACTATGAAAATTCAAATTGAAGCAAGGACATTAGGTGATATTTCTAGAAATCATATAATTCCTACAGCTATAAATTATCAAAATACTCTCATTGAAAATGTAACTGGTCTTAAAGAAATTTATGGGAAAGATTTTAAAAAATATGCCAATGAACAAATGTCTATAATCGAAAGAATTTCTGAACATGTTTCAGCTATAAATTCTGGGGTAAATTCTATGATTCATTCTAGAAAAAAAGCAAATGAGCTAGTTGACCATCAAAAAAAAGCTTTAGCCTATTCTAGCCAAGTTTTTACTAAAATGGGACCAATAAGATATCATTGTGATAAACTTGAGTTATTAGTAGATAATACTCTTTGGCCACTTGCAAAGTATAGGGAACTTTTGTTTAGTTACTGATTAATCCAATTCTAAAAATAGATTCTAATATATAGTGTGATTTTAAATACTTGAAGTATTTTTGTTATATGTCAACTAACAGATATAGTCTTCGCGGTGTTTCCGCTCAGAAAGAGGATGTTCATAACGCTATAAAAAATTTAGATAAGGGATTATTCCCAAAATCTTTTTGTAAAATTATCCCGGACTACTTAACCAGTAGTAAGGATCATTGCATAGTGATGCATGCGGATGGAGCTGGAACAAAAACTTCATTGGCATATTTGTATTGGAAGGAAACAGGAGACTTATCAGTTTGGAAGGGGATAGCTCAAGATTCTTTAATAATGAATATTGATGATTTAATATGTGTTGGAGCAACAAACAATATCTTACTTTCTTCAACTATTGGTAGAAATAAAAACTTGATTCCTGTTGAGGTTATTTCAGCAATTATAAATGGAACCCAAGAGTTGATTGAAGATCTAAGAAAGTATGATATAAATATTATTTCTTGTGGGGGAGAAACAGCCGATGTCGGAGATCTTGTTAGAACGGTGATAGTAGATTCAACAATTACTGCTCGAATGAAGAGAGAGGATGTTATTGATAATTCTAATATTAAATCTGGAGATGTTATAATCGGTCTTGCATCTTATGGAAATGCAACATATGAAAATACCTATAACGGTGGAATGGGTAGTAATGGATTAACTTCTGCAAGACATGATGTTTTTGCAAATTATTTAGCGAAAAAATATCCTGAAACCTTTGACTCAAAATTACCTACTCCATTAGTATATTCGGGAAAAAAAAAATTGACTGATCCGGTTGATGGGCTAGACATTGATGTTGGAAAATTAGTTTTATCTCCTACAAGAACTTATGCGCCAATTGTTCAGAAGGTTTTTAAAGAAGTAGGTAGAAAAAATATTCATGGAATGATTCATTGCAGTGGAGGAGCACAAACTAAAATACTTCACTTTATTAATAATCTCCATGTGATTAAAGATAATTTTCTTCCTGTTCCACCTTTATTTAAAATTATCCAAAATGAATCTGGGACTTCAGGAAGAGAGATGTATCAGGTTTTTAATATGGGTCATAGATTGGAATTTTATGTCGATAATTCATGTGCAAACGATATTATTTCAATTTCTAAAAGATTTAATGTAAATGCTCAGGTTATTGGTAGGGTTGAGTCTTCTAAAACTAATAAACTTACTCTTAAAACACCTCAAGGTGATTTTATATATTAATTATATCGTAATTTTAACTTAATAAATCATGAAATGTTAGATAAGTTAAACATTATTAAACAAAGGTTTGATGAGATCTCAGATTTAATAATACAACCTGATATAATATCTGATCAAAAAAAATATATTCAAATTAATAAAGAATATAAAGATTTAAAGAATATTATGGATCAAGGCGATGTTTATATGTCTTTAGTTGCAAATATTGATGAAGCAGAATTAATTTTAAAAGAAGAGACCGATTCTGAAATGATAGAAATGGCCAAAATTCAAATTGAAGAATCCAAGACTCAAATTCCAGAATTAGAAGAAAAAATCAAGTATTTATTAATACCAAAAGATCCTGAAGATCAAAAAAATGTCGTAATAGAAATTAGAGCAGGAACAGGTGGGGATGAAGCAAGTATCTTTGCTGGAGACTTATACAGAATGTATATAAAATATTGTCAAGATCAAGGATGGAAGACTAGTTTGGTGGATTCTAGTGAAGGTACTGCGGGTGGATTCAAAGAAATTATTTTTGAGGTTTCAGGACAAGAAGTTTACGGTACATTAAAATACGAATCAGGAGTTCACAGAGTTCAAAGGGTTCCTCAAACTGAAACACAGGGTAGGGTTCATACATCAGCTTCAACTGTCATGGTTTTACCAGAAGCTGAAGAGTTTGATGTAGAAATCGATATGAATGAAGTTAGAGTTGATTATTTCTGTTCTTCAGGTCCTGGTGGTCAATCTGTGAATACTACATACTCTGCAGTAAGATTAACTCATGAACCAACAGGTATTGTAGCTCAATGCCAAGATCAAAAGTCTCAACATAAAAATAAAGATAAGGCATTAAAAGTTTTAAGATCAAGACTTTATGAGCTTGAATTGAGTAAAAAATTAGAGGCTGATTCAGAAAAAAGAAATAATTTGGTTTCTTCTGGAGATAGATCGGCTAAAATAAGAACATATAATTACCCTCAGGGAAGAGTAACTGATCACCGAATCGGTCTAACTCTATATGATCTTCAAAATATAATAAATGGAGACATTTCTAAAATAATTAATGAAATTCAGCTTCATCAAAATACTGAAAAACTTAAAGCTTCAGCAGAACTTATATGAATCAAAAAAATATTTTCGAACAAATTAAGGAAAAACGATCTTTCTTATGTGTTGGCTTAGATGTTGATTTAAATAAAATTCCAAAACATCTTTTGGCAGAAGAAGACCCTATTTTTTCTTTTTGTAAGGGTATAATTGATTCAACACATAAATATGCAATAGCCTATAAGCCAAATATTGCCTTTTTTGAATCATATGGTTCTAAAGGATGGGAGTCGTTGGAGAAAGTAAGTAATTATCTTTCTGTTAATTATCCTAATGTTTTTAGTATTGCAGATGCTAAACGGGCTGATATTGGAAATACTGCTTCTCGTTATGCTAAAGCTTTTTTTGAAAATCTTTCATTTGATTCAATAACACTTTCTCCATATATGGGACGCGACTCTATTGAGCCTTTTCTTAATTTTAAAAATAAATATGCAATTATTTTATCGCTTACATCTAACGAAGGTGCTGAAGATTTCCAATTTTTAACTAGCGATAACACACCTTTATTTGAAAGTGTAATTAAGTCTTCTAAAACATGGAAAAATTCTGAAAAAATAATGTATGTTGTTGGAGCTACTAGATCTGAGTTCATAAAAAAAATTAGAAATATAGTCCCTAATTCATTTCTTTTGATTCCAGGGGTTGGAGCTCAAGGTGGAGATGTAAGCGATGTTGCCAAAGCAGGAATGAACGACCAATGTGGATTAATCGTTAATTCATCACGCCAAATCATTTATGCAAATAATGGATTGGAGTTTGGTATTTTTGCTAGAGAAGAGGCTATAAAGCTTCAAAAAGTCATGGAAAAAGAATTAATAAACAAGGGGATTATATAAATGCTTCATTATTCAGTTTATAGAAATAAAAATAAATCTCGATGGATAACATTTATTCATGGTGCTGGAGGTAGTTCATCAATCTGGTTTAAACAGATAAGGTATTTTTCAAAATATTTTAATTTATTATTAATTGACTTAAGGGGGCATGGTAATTCTAAGAGTCTTGTAATTAATCCATTTCAGCCAAAGTATACTTTTGATGTTGTAACCCAAGATATAATCGAAGTTTTAGATAAAGAAAAAATATCAAAATCACATTTTGTTGGAATTTCATTAGGAACAATTTTAATAAGAAAAATTGCGGAAATCTGCCCCGAAAGAGTTTTAACTATGATAATGGCAGGTGCAATTATTAAATTAAATTTTCGATCTAGATTAATGATGTATTTTGGAAATTGGACTAAATCTTTTTTACCATACATGATAATTTATAAAATGTTTGCATGGATTGTAATGCCAAACTCCAATCATAAAGAATCAAGAATTTTATTTGTTAGAGAAGCTAGGAAGCTTTACCGAAAGGAATTTTTAAGATGGTATAAGTTAACAGCCGAGATTATTCCGTTACTTAAAATATTTAGAAAAATTGAGGTTAAAATACCTACTTTATATATTATGGGTGAACAAGATTATTTATTTCTAACACCAGTTAGAAAACTTGTTTCAAGACATAGTTTTTCAAAACTTATTGTCTTACCAGAATGTGGACATGTAGTAAATGTTGAGCGTTCTGAACTTTTTAACAAGGGTATGCTCTCTTTTATTCACAATCTTAATAAGTAGTTTTATTAATTTAAGACTAATAATTTTATTATTTAATACCTGGTTGTTTTAAAACAAAATTTTCTTTTTCTTTTGATTTAATGACCGTTTCCTCTACTTGTTTTAGGAGTCCTTTTGAATCATAAATAACACCATTACTAATTGTATATTTTATCCCACCAACTCTTACAACTTCATTGTTTTCATTTAATTTAATTGCTCCTGTTCCGTACAAAACTTTAAGATTTATTAATGGATTTTCTTCAATAATTATTAGGTCAGCATTTTTTCCAACTTCAATAGAGCCAATACTTTTATCCATACCAAGTGCTTCAGCTCCATTGAGTGTTGCAGATCTAATTACTTCAAGAGGATGAAATCCAGCTTCACGAAGTAGCTCAAGTTCTCTAATGTATGCGAATCCATAAAGTTGATAAATAAAACCTGAATCTGATCCAGTAGTTACTCTTCCGCCTCTATTTTTATATTCATTTATGAAGGTCATCCATAATTTGAAGTTATTTTTCCATTCAACTTCTTGCTCGGTTCCCCAGAAATGCCAATAAGATCCATGAGATACTTTACTTGGCTCGTAAAATCTCCATAGTGAAGGAAGAGTATATTTTTCATGCCATTCCGCTCTTCTTGCTCGATGTAAATCTCTACTAGCTTCATATATATTAAATGTTGGATCTAGTGTAAAATCTAAATCTATTAATTCGTTCATTACTGAATTCCAATGATCTGAGAATGGAGAAGCAGCTTGCTTCCAGAGTTTTCCAGCTTCTTCAAACCTATGTTGCTCATTTTGATAATTGTAATCTAGAGGATAATCCTGAACAGTTCTATCTTCAAATAGTGCCTCTGGAAGTCCATACCAATGCTCCATTGAGGTTAATCCAGCTCTAGCAGAATGAAGAACATTCCATCTTGCAACACTCATTTGAGCATGGTGACATGCAGACCCAAGGCCGAGTCTTTTGTTTTCAACCAAGGCTGCTTTCATTATTTTAGGATCTGCACCAAAAAATTTAATTCCATCTGCCCCATTCTTTTTGTTTTCTTGAACCCATTCTATAGCTTCTTTAGGGGAGTTAATACCATTTATACTGCCTTGACCGAATGATGTATATGCTATAATTCTAGGAGCTATTATTTCATTTTCTTCTGCCTTTTGCTTTAAATCTAAAGTATAATTAAGTCCTCTTCCACTGGGTTCTCTAACTGTAGTTACTCCATGAGCTAGCCAAAGTTTAAATACATAATCCCAGTCTGCTCCCTGCGATGTTCCGCCAATATGTCCGTGCATATCAATAAAACCGGGTAATATGTACATTCCAGAAGCATCAATTTCTTTACCTCCATTTTTTAATTTAGGACGTCTACTATTTTTTATTTCAACTCCTGGATAACCAACTGTTTTTATTTGAACAATTATGTCACGCTCCACAACAATATCTACAGGTCCAATAGGAGGAGCTCCATTACCATTTATAAGTGTTGCGCCTCTAATTATTAATTGGGAGAATGGTCCTTCAGACAACTCTTGAGACGATATGTAGGTTGAGCTTATTATTAATATAAAAAGACATAGAAAATTTTTCATATAATTTTTTTATTTAAAGATATAAAAAACCCCCAGAAACCAAACTGGGGGTTAAAAACCAAACACATAAACCTCTCGAGAGCAGTTAGAAAGAATAAATAGCTGCAATGACAAATGAGGCTAAATTATCAGATGAATCTAAACCATCTTTAAATATTTTTTCAGATGCACTATCAATTCTTATTTCAGGTTTAAGAATCATATTCCCAGAAGAATAACTTCCTGTGATTGTTAGAGAAGTGTTATCAGCATCACCTGAAGCTTTCCCAAAAATACCAGTAAAATTATTTTTATCAGAGAACATCTCACCTCTTAATCCAAGGCTGAATGACTCAGAAAATATCAGTTGAGGATATAGAGCAACTCCTGAAAAACCTCTATCACCATCAGGCGAATCCTGAGAAGCAGAAGTTGCATTAATTCCTAAAAAGAATGATTCTCCTATGTCAAAACCTCCTGTATAATCAATTTGAGAATACCCTTGACCGCCTAAATAATTTAGATACTGTCCATTAAATCCATATTGAACTCCCAATAAATATGTGTCATCAGGATTGCTTTCAGTCATATCAGTAGGGTTTAAAATTCCAATCATTAGTGAGCTATTATCTGAAAGAGAAAAGTCAGCTTTAATACCTGTGTGTGAAAAAGGACCGTATGAAAACATGTAGGAAGTAGAATAATTAAAATTAGCAATAGGTGATATCACTTCATAACCAAGGAAAGTGTTGAAGTTACCCAATGTAATTATTGTGTTTTCTCCAAAATTAAAATAAACATACATCTGATTTACAATATTACTAGATCCTTTAGAATTAAAAACTGCCTCTTTTCCTTTTGGTCCGTAGACTAAATCTGCAACAAAACCTGATTTTTCTCCTTCATATCCAATAATAATATTAGCCATACCAAGAGAAAATCCAGGAAGATTAGCAAATGATGTTCCAGGTTTGGAGTCGAAGTCGTTAGATAAGTTATAACGAAGGTAGGTGTCAACAGACCCAGTGATACTAAAATTCGCGTCTTCATCTGCTTCTTGAGCAAAAACGTAACTAAATACTGTTGACATTAATAAAACTTGAGCTATGTTTTTTAAATTTTTCATCATTAATGATTTAGATTATTCGTATGCTTTCATTCCATGCTCAGCCATATCAAGGCCTTCAGTTTCTTCTTCTTTATCAACTCTTAGGCCAATCAACTTTTTAATTGAGTAAAAAATTATGAAAGATGATACAATGCAGAATAAAGCTATTATAAGTATTGATTTTAATTGAATTATAAATTGCTCAAATCCAGCCATTTCACCAAAAATACCAACAGCTAATGTTCCCCATATTCCACATATTAGGTGGACAGCAACTGCACCTACTGGATCATCAAGTTTTAATTTATCTATTAAAGAAATACCGGCAACAATAATAATTCCTGCAAAAAACCCAATAAGGATTGCGTCTGTTGGGCTCATTTGGTCTGCTCCAGCTGTAATACCAACTAAGCCTCCAAGAATTCCATTCATAAACATCGTTATATCATATTTTTTGTATAGGATATTTGCTAAAATTGAGGATGTTACGCCACCAGAAGCAGCAGCTAAACAAGTTGTTACTAGTGTAAGAGAGGTTAGTGAAGGATCTGCAGATAAAACAGATCCACCATTGAATCCAAACCAGCCTAGCCAAAGTATTAATACCCCTGAAGCGGCGAGTGGAATATTTGATGCAGGTAAAACCCTTGGTTTTCCATTTTCATCAAATTTTCCAATTCTCGCACCTAAAAGATATATTCCTACTAGTGCAGCCCATCCACCAACTGAGTGCACTAGAGTAGATCCTGCAAAATCATAAAACCCCATTGTATGTAAGAATCCACCTCCCCATTTCCACGATCCAACAACGGGATAAACCAGTCCAACATAGAATATTGTAAATAACATGAATGATGTTAATTTAATTCTACCGGCAACTGCCCCTGATACAATTGTTGCTGCAGTTGCTGCAAACATTCCTTGAAATAAGAAATCAGTCCACCACGTATATCCTCCATCTGCATAACCAAAATTCATACCTCCTTCAGGAGCCGTAATTCCAAATCCACCAAATTTTAACATACCTAAAGAACCTTCTTCAAAACCAGGATACATTAATTTGAATCCGCCTAGAGTATACATCAAGAGACCTACTGTAATTACAAAAAAATTTTTAAATAGTATGTTCACTGTATTTTTCTTTTGCGTTAATCCGATTTCTAAAAATGAGAACCCTAAGTGCATAAAAAAAACTAAAGCAGTGCAAATCATCATCCACACATTGTTTATAGTTAAAATTGTTGTTTCCATTTTTTAAAATTTAATTATTAATATTAATTTAATGAATTTCCCCCCTTTTCTCCAGTTCTAATTCTATAAGCATTTTCAACAGGTAGAATGAAGATTTTTCCGTCACCAACCTTATCTGTAGCTCCAGAATTAATAATTGCGTCTATTGTCGGTTGAACAAAGTCATCATTAACTACAATTGATAAAAATCTTCTTTGTATTTCGGCTGTGCTATATGATATCCCTCTGTAAACATGCCCTTGTTTTTCATTTCCAACTCCTGTAACATCCCAATAGCTAAAAAAATTAACCTCTACATCATGTAGAGCTTTTTTAACATCATGGAATTTTGATTTCCTAATTATTGCTTCAATTTTTTTCATATTTATCTGATTTTTTACAAATATATTTTATAAAATTTATACCCCCACTAAAAAAGGGGGTTGTATTTATTAATATTATTAATTTATCATATATACCCATATTAATTTAGGGTATAAATAATAAATTATATATAAAATTTTACATATGTACAAAAAAAATAGGGGTGTATGGTGTTTTTTTAATTTAAAAATTAGATTTCATATCCTATTTTAATCATTAAAAGACCAATTATGAAACTTGATATTACGTAAGTAAAAAACATCAACCAATCATCATTTTTTATCATTAAAAATGACTCATGACTGAAAGTTGAAAAAGTTGTTAGGCCACCGCAAATTCCAAAAGTTAAAAAAATTATCCAGTCGGATTTAAAATTTTTAATAGCCCAATTCATGAAAAACCCCATAAGAAAACACCCTAAGAGATTTACTAAAAATGTTCCCCAAGGAAAGTTATTTGAATTAGTTTGATTTATTCTACTGATTATATATCGAATACTACATCCAATTCCACCTCCTAAAAAAACTAATATTATCTCTTTAATTATTTTCATTTAATTGGATAATAAACCCCGGTAATCCAGGTTGTTGAATCTCTACTTTGTTCATTACCTTTCCAGAAAATCTCAAAAGGGGCATTAAATATTTTTTTATTTTGCTTCGATATTTCGCTATCTAGTATGTGCCAAGCTTTATTTCTATCGAACAAGTAACCCTCATGTATAACAGTTAATACATCTTGTTTGGGGAAATAATTACACACGAACTTTAGTGGTAATTTAATATTTTTACAGCTTTCAACTGGTAAAGCAACTATGTATTGTATTACTTCTTCTGTTTTTGAAGTGTAAATTATAAATGGAAATCCATTTTTAGATATATTATTATCAATTATAAAATTATTAAGTTTTCTAAATTCTTGTTTTTGATTTCTATCAAAACTTAATGATGATGATGAAAGAATTTTTCCAATATATAAACCACCTTGATGAAGTTGTTTTCCTTTATAATTATTACTGCTTTTAAAACCCGATAGACTTATTGCAATAATTATTAACAACATAAATGAAAAAACAATTACAGCTTCTTTTATGTTATAGTTTAAATTTTTATAAAATTTATTTATCACTTCTGAGTATAAATTTTAATTAAGAAAAGAGATAAAACTAATCCGATCATAAATAAAATTATTTTAAAGCTTCCTTTAAAATATTCTTCTTGGTCTTTTTTGTCTCTTTTGTAGGAATAGAATATTATTGTTGAAAAAATAATAACAAAAAAAACTGCAAAAAGGAGTTGTCCAGAACTAAACATTATTTTTTTTTACTAAAGTAATGAATGCTGTTCAAAAGATAGAATATTTTAATGTTTTGTGTTATTTTGTAAAAAAAATATTATGATTAAAAAACCCATTGAATTTGTTAAAAAATTTCATGATGCATTCAATATTCTTGATGCTTCCTCTCCTACAATTAATTTGAGTTTAGAAAAGATTCAACTTAGATATAACCTAATGCAAGAAGAAAATGAAGAATATTTGACAGCTGCTCAAAATAAAGATATGGTTGAAGTAGCTGATGCGCTTGGAGATATGTTATACATATTATGTGGAACAATCTTGACTCACGGTATGCAACATAAAATTGAAGAAGTTTTTGATGCGATTCAAGAAAGCAATATGAGTAAGCTAGATGAGAATGGTAAGCCTATTTATAGGGAAGATGGAAAAGTTTTAAAGGGACCAAACTATTTCAAACCCAATATCAAAGAAATATTTAAAAAAAGTTAGATTTTAAACCTCCAATCTCCAATTGTAAGGGTCATTAGAAATATTATATTGAATTTCAGTAATTGTTTTTTTTATTTTTTCAGCATATGAGTTCTCCATTGACTCAATCTTATAGTCAATTTTTTTATAACCAAAACCTGAAAAAGGAATTATGACTACAGCAGTCCCAGACCCAAAAATTTCTTTTAAAGAACCACTTTTAGAGGCATCTACTAATTCATCAACAGTTAGAGATCGAACTTCAACAGTTATTCCCATATCTTCGGCAATTTGAATAGTACTTTTTCTTGTTACTCCGTCAAGAATTCTATCGTTTGTTGGGGCTGTGATTAATGTATTTCCAATTCTAACAAAGACATTCATAGTTCCTGCCTCTTCGATATATTTGTGTTCCTTAGCATCAGTCCAAATTATTTGATGATATCCTTTCTCTTGGGCAATTGAAGTAGGGTAAAATGAACCTCCATAATTTCCAGCAGCTTTTGCATATCCCACACCTCCATTTGCAGCTCTACTGAATTCTTCGGCTATTAAAACATTAAATTCAGAATCATTATAATATGATTTTGCAGGGGAACAAATAATAATAAATTTATATTCATTTGAAGGAGACGCTTGAACTGTTGCTTGACTTGCAAAAACAAAGGGTCTTATATAAAGTGAATTTCCCTGTCCTGGTTTAACCCAATCAGAATCTATTGAAATTAGTTTTTTTAAACCTTTCATAAAATACTCTTCTGGAACCAATGGTATTTTCATTCGCTCACAAGATTTATTTAGGCGCTTCCAATTTTCTTTTGGCCTGAACATCCAAACTTTTCCATTACTATCTTTATAAGCCTTCATTCCTTCAAAAACAGATTGACCGTAATGAAGAGAACTCATTGAAGGATCTATAGACAGAGGTTGATAAGGGATTATTGTAGGATCATTCCATTTTCCATCTGAATAATCACAAACAAACATGTGGTCTGAAAAAACTTCTCCAAAAGACAGATTTTTGAAGTCAATCTGATTTATCTTTGATTTTTTATTTATTTGTATTTCCAACGAAAATATTTTTACTCAAAATTAAAATTAAAATTAATTTATTTTCATTATGTGCACTATTTTTTTTTGTAAAATTTAAGCTTTGTGAAAAATAATAATAAAAATATATTTCCTTTATAGTATGTTAGAAAAAATATTGACTCAAGATGGAAGTTATTCTCTTTACGACTCTGACTTGAAAGAGACATTTCATTCAAGAAAAGGAGCGTTAACCGAATCAATTCATGTTTACATTTCAGAAGGTCTTGATTTTTTTTTAAAAAACAAATTAAACATTATCTCACTTGAAGTTTTCGAAATGGGTTTTGGAACAGGGTTGAACGCAGTATTATCAAAAAGATTTGCAGAATTAAACAAAATAAAAATAAATTATACTTGTATTGATAAATATCCTTTAAGTGATATTATAATTAAATCAGTAAAAGTTAATGATTTATCTAATAACGAAATAGATATATTAAATTGTAATTGGGATGAAACTAATCATATTTCTGATCTTTTTAAAATCCACAAAATATATGATGATTTTTCAAACATTAACTATAAAAATTATTTTGATATTATTTTTTACGATGCTTTCGCTTATCACGCTCAGCCCCATATGTGGAGTGAGGTTGTACTGAAAAAATCAATTGATCTTTTGAAAAAAAATGGTATTTGGATCAGTTATTGTGCTAAAGGTGAAGTTAGGAGGTTACTACAAAAACTTGGTCTTGTTGTTTATAGAATCCCTGGTCCACCTGGAAAACGAGAAATGTTACGTGGTATAAAAGTCTAATTACATTATTTTAAAATGAGAAAAAAAATATTAATAACAGGTGCAACAGGACTTGTTGGCAGAAATCTGGTAATTAAAGCATTGAAAAAAGGCTATTCTATTAATTTTTTAACAACACAAAAACATAAAATTAATTCCTTAAAAGGATGTAAAGGCTTCTACTGGGATCCTTTCAAAGGAAAAATTGATTTAGATGCTTTTAAAAACACCTCATACATTGTAAATCTTGCAGGATCATCCATTTCAAACAAATGGAGTAAAAGTTATAAAATAAAAATTATAGAAAGTAGAGTTCTTTCATCCCAAATTTTATATAATTCTTTAGTAGACATAAATCATAAACTTAAAGGAATAGTATCTGCTTCCGCAATTGGATATTATCCGAGCTCATTAGATATGTATTATAAAGAATCTGACATTTTTAATCCTGAAAATTATCTTCAAAAAGTAGTAGATAAGTGGGAAAGTTCGGTTGATGAGTTGGAAACGTATTCTAATAATACCATAAAACTTAGAATTGGACTTGTTTTATCTGATCAAGGAGGGTTTTTATTAAAACTTTTATTACCAGTTAAATTTGGCCTTGGTTCATCTTTCGGGTTAGGTAATCAATGGCAATCATGGATTCATATTGAAGATCTGTCAAATCTAATTTTACATGGTCTTGAAAAGAATTTAAACGGAGTTTATAATGCAGTTGCACCAAATCCAATAACTCAAAATGAACTTGTAACTTTATTGGGTAAGAGAATTAATAGACCAGTTTTTTTACCTAATATTCCTAAAAAAATTATTGAAACTATTTTTGGAGATAGAAGTCAATTATTATTAGATAGTCATCGAGTAAGTTCAGATAAAATATTAAAATCTAAATTTAAATTTGAGTTTAAAAAATTTGAACAGGCAATTAAAAAATTAAAATTAGACTAAGTGACATTTTGACACTTATTGAGAATTGGCAATAACTTTGCATTTATATTTAAAAATCATTTATGAGTAAGGCTAAAGAAAATAAAGAATTAAGCAAAAATACTAAGGTTAAAAAGAAAAATACAAGCACCAAGAAAAGTACTGCAAAGTCTAGCCTGAAGGATGATTTAAATAATGAAAAAGAGAAATATCTTCGTCTATTTGCTGAATTTGAAAATTTTAAAAAAAGAACATCAAGAGAACGTATTGAATTATATAAAACTGCTAATAAAGAAGTAATGTCAGCTCTAATTCCAATCATGGATGATTTTGACAGAGCTAATTCACAGGTTGATATCGAAAATGCCACTGACGAAATAAAAGGTTTTTTATTAATTTTTAATAAAATGGGCGAAATACTGAAATCAAATGGATTAAATGAAGTTAAAATTTCAGTAGGTGACGTTTTTGATTCTGAAATTCATGAGGCTATAACTCAAATTCCAGCTCAGAAAGAGGATCAAAAAGGAAAGGTAATGGATGTTATAGAAAAGGGTTATCAGCTTGGTGAAAAGATAATTAGATTTCCTAAAGTTGTTGTTGGTAAATAAAAATATTTTATGAAAGAAGATTATTATGATATTTTAGGAATTTCAAAAGATGCTTCGGCTGGTGAAATCAAAAAAGCTTACAGGAAAAAAGCAATTCAATTCCATCCAGATAAAAATCCTGGTGATGATTCCGCAGAGACTAATTTTAAAAAAGCTGCTCAGGCTTATGAGGTGCTAGCTGACTCAAACAAGAGGGCCAAGTACGACCAGTATGGTCATGCAGCTTTCGAAAACGGTGGGTTTGGAGGTAGTGGAGGTGGAATGAACATGGACGATATATTTAGTCAATTTGGAGATGTTTTTGGAAGTGCTTTTGGAGGTTTTAGTCAACAAGGTTCAAGTCAAAGAAGAGGAAGTAATCTTCGAATTAGAGTAACATTATCACTTGAAGAGATACTTTTGGGGGTTGAAAAAAAAGTTAAAGTTAAAAGAAAAGTTCAAGCACCTGGTCTTTCGTATTCAAGATGTAATAATTGTAACGGATCAGGCCAAGTTAACAAAATCACAAATACAATTTTAGGTAGAATGCAAACATCTGCTCCATGTAGCTCATGTGGAGGAGGAGGTCAGTCAATTGAAAATCGTCCTGTAGGTTCTGATTCTCAGGGTATGATAAATGAGGAAGAAACGGTATCTATAAAAATTCCACCTGGCGTAGAAGAGGGGATGCAATTGAAAGTTTCTGGAAAAGGAAATGCAGCTCTATCAAACGGAATTTCCGGAGATTTATTAGTTTTGATAGAGGAAAAACCTCACGATTTATTTGTAAGAGAGGGTCAGAATCTACATCTAGATATTTACATAAGTATTTCAGAAGCAGTTTTGGGTATCTCTAAAGATATTCAATTGTTAAACGGGAAAGTACGCATAAAACTTGACGCTGGTATTCAGTCCGGAAAAACTTTAAGACTCAGAGGTAAAGGTCTTTCAGATATTAACGGTTATTCGAGTGGAGATTTGTTAGTTCACATAAATATATGGACACCAAAAGTATTAAATAGAGAACAAAAAAAGTTTTTTCAAAGCATGATTGATGATGATAATTTTGAGCCAAGACCAGATAAATCCGATAAATCATTCTTTGAAAAAGTCAAGGAAATGTTTTCTCAATAATTAACTACACTTCGGATAAATATTATAAATGTATTCTTTTGTTTTTAATAAAAAAATATGTTTTGTTTTTATGGTATCTTAGAACATGAATTTTATACAAAATCCATTTATTAGATTTTTAAATACCGAGATAACTTTGGGTAAATCTATAGCTATCACTCCAAAATCAATATTAATTATTTTGTTTATATTTTTTATTACTTGGCTTGCTCTTAAGGCAATCAGGAAAATAATACACAGAGCATTATCTAGTGAAGCAAAAATAAAATTTAAAAGTATTTTTTCTTTCTTCAATTACTTTATTTATGTAATTGTTTCACTTATTACAATGGATACCCTTGGAATTGATCTAACTGGTTTTTTTGCAGCATCAGCAGCATTATTGGTAGGTATAGGACTTGCTCTTCAAACATTTATTCAAGACATCATTTCTGGAGTTTTTATTATAGCAGATCAGGCAGTACATGTTGGAGATATAATTCAAATTGATGGACAAATAGGTAAGGTTGAAAATATTCAGTTAAGAACAACCAGAGCAGTAACAAGAGATAATAAAGTTTTGATAATACCAAATCATATTTTTCTAACTAAAATATTATATAATTGGACAGAAAATGGAACAATGATTAGAGAATCTGTTTCTGTTGGTGTTGCTTACGACACAGATGTTGAATTTCTACAAAAAAATCTTGTTCAAATAGCTCTAAATCACCCCTTAATTAAAAATGAAAATAAGCCTTTTGTTTTATTTGAAGATTTTGGAGATAACGCATTAAAGTTTACAATAGTTTTCTCAATGTCAAATAGTTTTAATTTGTACAAAGTCAAAAGTGACTTACGTTTTTCTATGAACAAATTCTTCAAAGAAAATAATATTGAAATACCTTATCCGCAAAGAACTGTAAGTATTATTAATCCAATTAATAAATAATCATGGCGAAA
This sequence comes from Candidatus Marivariicella sp., assembly GCF_983056325.1. Lineage (NCBI taxonomy): Bacteria > Pseudomonadati > Bacteroidota > Flavobacteriia > Flavobacteriales > Flavobacteriaceae > Candidatus Marivariicella > Candidatus Marivariicella sp. The sequence goes on from NZ_CEZOWA010000002.1 coordinate 19,152, forward strand.
ATTTTAATTATTGAAGATGAAGAACCTATTAGAAGAGTTTTACTTAGGATATTAACTGAGGAAGATCCATTATACCAAGTTCATGAGGCTTGTGATGGTAAAGAAGGTTTGAAAATGATTAATAATAATATTTATGATCTTGTCTTGTGTGATATAAAAATGCCTAAAATAGACGGTATAGAAGTTCTTGAATCTATCAAGAGTCGTAACAATACTTTACCATTTATTATGTTAACTGGTCATGGTAATGTTTCAACAGCAGTTGAAGCGATGAAGCTAGGTGCTTATGACTTTATTTCGAAACCCCCCGACTTGAATAGACTTTTGAATTCTGTAAGACATGCTTTAGAGAATAAAAATTTAGTAAGTGAAAATACTATCTTAAAAAAGCAGGTTATAAAAAAATATAAAATTATTGGAAGTTCATCAGCAATTAAAGTAATTAATGATTTAATTGATAAAGTTGCACCGACAGATGCTAGAGTTCTAATTACTGGAGAAAATGGAACTGGGAAGGAACTAGTTGCACATAACTTGCATCAGAAAAGCGAGAGATTTAAATTTCCTTTTGTTGAATTAAATTGTGCGGCAATTCCATCAGAATTAATTGAAAGTGAGCTTTTTGGACACATAAAAGGTGCATTTACATCTGCTATTAAAGATAGACCTGGAAAGTTTGAATCTGCTAACAATGGAACTTTATTTTTAGATGAAATCGCCGACATGAGTCTTGCTGCTCAAGCAAAAGTATTGAGAGCATTGGAGGAGAATAAAGTTCAACGAGTCGGAGGTAATAAAGATATTTCTGTTAATGTTAGGGTAATTGCTGCAACAAATAAAAATTTAAACATAGAAATAAAAAATGGCCACTTTAGAGAGGATCTCTTTCATAGATTAGCTGTAATATTAATTGAAGTACCTCCTTTAAAAAACAGAAAAGATGACATTGGTTTATTGGTTGATCACTTTATTAATGCACTTTCTGATGATCAAGGTTTAGAAGTCAAAAAAATTGATTCAAAAGCCATAGAATCCCTAAAAAATTATCCATGGTCTGGAAATATTAGAGAGCTAAGGAATGTTGTGGAAAGACTAATGATTTTAGGAGATAATCCAATAACTAAAGAGAATATTGATCAGTTCGCTCCAAAATAAATTTAAATTATGTTTCGTTTTTTTTACTTTCTTATTTTGCTTTCTTTATTATCATATTCACAGGATGAAGCAAAAATTAGCTCCCAAATAAAGTCATTTTATGACTTTTCTTTGACTAATGGAAAAAGCTATTTATGGTTAGAACATTTATCCAATCAAATTGGAGGGAGACTATCTGGTTCGTTAAATGCAGAAAGAGCAGTTCAATGGAGTAAAGAAGAATTAGAAAATTTAGGATTAGATAAGGTTTGGCTTCAACCAGTAATGGTTCCAAAATGGGTGAGAGGTAATTTTGAATATGCTAGTATAGAAAGTTCAACAGGAAATTCAATTAGTGTAACCATTTGTGCTCTTGGAGGTTCAGTAGCTACTCCCAATAGAGGTATTAGGGCTGAGGTTATAGAAGTTAAATCTCTGGATGAATTAAATGAAATAGGTTTAGATAGAATAGCTGGAAAAATAATCTTTTTTAACCGTCCAATGGATCCAAAAATAATTAATACTTTTTCTTCATATTCTGGATCTGTTAATCAAAGAACTAGAGGTGCAGAGGAAGCCCTGAAATATGGAGCAAAAGCTGTAATTGTTAGATCTATGAATCTAACTAATGATGATTTTCCACATACAGGATCAATGTATTATGGGGCTACAAAATTAAGAGATAGAATTCCAGCTGCTGCAATAAGTACAAACGGAGCAAATCTTTTAAGCTCGATGTTAAAGCTAGATCCAAAACTTAAATTTTTTATTAAGCAAAATTGTCAAAATTATCCTGATGTTTTATCTTATAATGTTATAGGTGAGATAAAGGGGAGTGAATTTCCTGATAAGATAATTTTAGTTGGTGGCCACCTTGATTCATGGGATTTAGGGGATGGTTCTCATGATGATGGAGCTGGAGTTGTTCAGTCGATGGAAGTTTTAAATCAGTTTAAATCTTTGGGTATTAAGCCACGCCATACATTGAGAGTTGTCTTATTTATGAACGAAGAAAATGGATTAAGAGGAGCTAGAAAGTATTTTAAAATTGCTGAGAATAAGAAACAATATCATCTTTTTGCTCTGGAGTCAGATTCAGGTGGGTTTACCCCGAGGGGTTTTTCTTTTAATTCATCGGATTCTGAATTTGATAAAATAAAACAATGGGAAAAATATTTTGAACCTTATTTTGCAAATAAATTTATCAAAGGGGGTGGAGGTGCTGACATTCGTCCTCTTAGGGAATTTGGAACTATACTATCAGGATTCAAACCAGACTCTCAGAGGTATTTTGATTATCATCATTCATCAAAAGATACATTTGATGGAATAAACAAGAGAGAGCTTGAATTAGGTGCTGCTGCTATGACGAGTTTAATATATTTAGTTGATATTTTTGGTTTTTAAAGTGTAATTTAGTCAAAAAATTTTCATGGGCCTTTTTTCTGCCTACACTAAGGAGTTTAAGTATAATTTGAAACTCGCGATACCAGTAATTACAGCTCTTCTTGGTCACACTTTTGTTCAATTAGTCGATAACATTATGGTTGGCCAACTAGGAACTACATCCTTGGCTGCTATATCGCTTGGAAATAGTTTTTTTTGGGTAGCTATGTCTCTAGGTATTGGTTTCTCAACTGCTATTACCCCTTTGGTCGCAGAAGCAGACGGACAAGGTAGAACCGCAAAAGTTAGAAAAGTTCTCATTCATGGACTACTTTCATGTACATTTTTGGGTCTAATTTTAACATTTTCTGTTTTATTAGCTCAGCCACTTTTATTTAAAATGGGTCAGCCTTCAGAGGTAGTTGATTTTGCATATAAATACTTATTTTGGGTAGGAATTTCTTTAATTCCTTTATTAATTTTCCAGGCTTTTAAACAATTTTCTGATGGTCTTTCTTATACTAAACCGTCTATGTACGCAAGTTTATTGGCAAATGTTTTTAATGTATTATTAAATTATATGTTAATTTTTGGAAACTGGGGCTTCCCAGCTATGGGAATTGAAGGAGCAGCGATAGGTACATTTATTTCAAGGATTTTAGCTTTAATATTTATGATTGGATATCTATTAATTGACAAAAAATTCAATCCTTATGTTAAGAATATCGTTAAAAGAGGTTTAGATAAGTTACTTTTTAGTAAAATTTTCAGACTAGGGTTCCCTAGTGCTGCAATTATGTTTTTTGAAGTTACTTTTTTTACATGCGCAGTATGGTTATCAGGATTACTTGGTAAAAACCCTCAGGCTGCCAATCAAATTGCATTAAATTTATCAACAGTTACATTTATGTTTGCAATGGGGTTCGGGGTTGCTGCTATGGTAAGAGTTGGTAATCAAAAAGGAAAAAGAAATTACATAGAACTTCGACGGGTAGCTTTATCTATGTTTCTATTGATTTTAATTTTTGACATTATATTTTGCTTATTCTTTTTGATATTCAATGAACAACTACCATGGCTTTATTTAGATTTAGAAAGCTCTTCTAATATATCAGATGTATATCAAGTAGCAAGCTTATCAGCAAGTTTATTAATAATTTCAGCATTTTTTCAAATATCTGATGGCTTGCAGGCAGTTGTTCTGGGTGCGTTAAGAGGTTTACAAGATGTTAATCTTCCTGCTTTTATAGCATTTTTTTCGTATTGTTTGATTGGGTTACCTATTTCATATGGTATGGGAATTCATCTTGAATACGGCACAAAAGGTATTTGGATTGGTTTGCTTTCAGGTCTTACAACTTCATCTATTCTTTTATTACTTCGTTTTCAATATCTTACAAAAAAATTAATAAATAAAAATGTCAAAACCTAAAGAAGAATTATTTCCAAAATATCTAATAGGTGATAATTCAAAATATCCAAATAATATTTATGTTATTCATGTTGAATATCCTCGCTTTATTTTTAATGTTTCTAATGATGACATATTTTGGCTTGAGGAATTTACTAAGGATGATGAAACTGAAATTTTAAATAGCACTGAAGTTTGGATTGAAAATGCTCTAAAATTTTACGATTCTGAATTAAAAAGTTTTGACAAATGATTGACAACTTGTTAGAGTTAGACAAAATATTATTTATATTTTTAAATGGATTGGGGTCCCCTTCATTTGATATATTTTGGCTTATAATTACTAATAAGATTTTAAATGCAATAATTTATTTACTCTTGGCTTTTTATTTTTTTAAAAAAACAAATTTTAAATATTTCTCTTTAATGATTTTAACTATATCAGTACTGATATTATTTACAGATCAATTTACAAACTTTATTAAACACACAGTATCTAGACCAAGACCATGTCACGAAGCTGACCTAGAGAGTGTAATTAGATTGGTTAAGGAAAATTGTGGAGGAGCTTATGGTTATTTTTCAGCACATGCTTCAAATTCTTTTGCTTTAGCTTTTTTCTTTTCCAGATTATTTTCAAAACAAAAGTGGCTAACGATTATGCTTATTTCATTTGCTTTTATAGTTTCTTATAGTAGAATATATATAGGTGTTCATTATCCATTAGATGTTTTTTCAGGTATAATATTGGGATCATTTTCTGGTTATATAATTTATTCGTTTTGGAAAAAATTTATATTTGATTTTCAGTCACATAAAATAAATAATCTTTAGTTTTTAACTTTTAATAAATCAGGAAATTTAGCTTTAAACCTTTTTAACCTAGGAATGGAAACATTTCTAACATACGAGTTATTAGGATTTAGCCTTTCATAGTTTTGATGATAATTTTCTGCAATAAAAAATTTCTCTAATTCTTTAACCTCAGTAACAATTTTTCTTTTAAAAACTTTGTTTTCAGTAAGTTGTTTAATATGATTTTCGATAATTTTTTTTTCTTCATCAGTTTGGTAAAATGCAATAGATCTGTATTGTGTTCCCCTATCTGGACCTTGACTATTTAGGGTTGTAGGGTCATGTGACCCAAAAAAAACATTAACTAGGGTCTCAAAAGAAACAATCGAAGTATCATATATTACCTCTACAGCTTCTGCATGACCCGTTTCACCTGTTCCTATAGAATTATAAGTTGGATTTAATGTTATTCCTCCTGAATATCCTGAATAAACTTCTTTGACACCTATAATGCTCTCATAAATAGCCTCAACGCACCAAAAACATCCAGATGCAAAGTAAGCCCTTTTAATATTTTGATTTAACGCCTCACTTTCTGATTGCGACTTATTGGAATAATTTTGTGTATTTCTTTCTTTACCATAGCATGCCTGGAGCAATAGAATAATAGAAATAAGAATAATATTATTTTTCATGTTAATTGATTTTTTCAATAAAATTAATAATGTGTTTTGAATATTCGTTCCAAGAATATTTTTTTATTGTACTCTTGATATTTTTAATAAATCTTAAATTTACTCTTGGTTCTAATATTTTCATTAATTTAATTGATATGTCTTTTGGATCATGAGAAGATATTAAACCCGAGTTATCCCTTAAAACAGGAGTCTTTAGACCTGACAAATTCGTTACAACAAGTGGGGTTTGAAAATGATATGAAAGTGGTATAACTCCGCTTTGTGTTGCAGATTTATATGTTAAAGAAACTACATCTGCTGAGCAAAAATAAAGTTGAGTATTATTTAAATTTGAAAATTTTGGAATTAAATAAATCTTTTTTTTTAACTCTAGTTTATTTATAAGTCTTAGATATTTTTTTAGAGGCTCATAAAACTCCCCAGTTATAGCCAGTTTAACATTAGATTCACTAAGAGGAGGGGTTCCAAAAGCTTTTAATAAATTATCAAGCCCTTTGTAGGGCCTTACTAAACCATAAAATAATACAATTTTTGCTTTCATATCCCATCCTAGTTTTTTTCTAGCCTCGGATTTAGCGATTATTTTTGGTAGGTTATTACCAATAGGATGAAACCCTGAAAATACATCAGATTTTGTTTCATTTTTAATCTCTTGAGCAACATTGTCTGATAAAGTAATAAAACTGTCTATTCTTTTTTTAAATAAAGTATTTAAAAATTTATCATAAAATTTAGGTTCGTGATGAGTCCAATTATCAACTAAAGCAATTTTTTTAATTTTATTATTAATTTTAAACAATATACCGTAATAACAAAGAGCTAATAGAGGATTATAGTATCTAAAAACAAGAACTTTAGGATTAATTTTATTTATTGTATCCGCAACTTTCATCCAATTTATAGGATTGTAGCTATGTATTAACCTTTCGACTTTTAATTGATTAGATTCAGGTTCAGAAGTATACTGACTTTTACCAGGAAATAAATAATTGGGATAAAGTTTTTTAAAAGTAATCAACCTCACATTTTTCCCTAATTTAATTAAGCTTAAAGCGAATTCATTTTGTGTTTGGGCAATTCCACCTCTATAAGGATGTGAAGGTCCTATTAGCATGTAATCAATTCTCTGCATATAGGCGTTTTTCCGGTAAAGAAATAAAAAACATGCTTATTAATGTTAAACCAAAATAAATTACAAAAAAATATAAAAATATTTGAGAAAATTCTCCAAGGGTATTCCATTGTAATGGGAGTGAAAAATAAATTAATGCTATCGAGCATCTAAGTATTTCGAAAATTCTAGACCATCTGTGACCATCCATAACTGAAGTAAATCCAAAAATACTCAACATAATTAAAACTCCAATTTCTACTCTATTCATTGGACTTAGGTATGAGTAAAAAGATAAAAAATAGTAAAGAATAGTATTTATTCCAATAAATTGAAACATTGCCCATATTTTATTTTCAAAAGTTTGTTTTGTCACATACTTGATTTGAGAATACACATCTTTTGTTATTTCTATTGGGAATTTTTCTATAACATCGTCAGGTCTCCACCCTGTGGGCTTGAACCAAATATAAAACTTAGCTTTCCAATACTTTGTATGATAAGCATCTTTTAAAAGTCTCCAAAAGTGCTGAAAATTGATCCAAAATGGATTCCATGTTTGTACGGGTTTTAAAACACCGTAAACTGGTTTTACATCATCTAATTCCTCTTGAAAAGTACCAAATATTCTGTCCCAAATACAAAATATTGATGAAAGATTTTTATCTATATATTCTGGGTTTATTGCATGGTGAACTCTGTGCTGCGAAGGGGTTACGATAATATATTCTAAAAAACCCAACTTCCCAATATGCCTTGTGTGGTACCAAAATTGACCAAATAAATGAAGTGGAGTTAAAATAGATATTATTTCATAAGGAACCCCAATTATAGCTGCAGGTATTAGAAATACAGCAGTAAATCCAATTAAGTTTGAAATACTCTGCCTTAATGCGCATGCTAAATTAAACTCTTCACTGCTGTGATGTATAACATGAATATTCCAAAATATGTTTATTTTGTGTTTTAACCGGTGTATCCAGTACTGAGCAAAGTCAATACATATAAAAGCAATAAACCATAACCAGAGATTATTTGGTAAGATAATTATTGATATTTTTTCTAATAAAAACGGATATGATATCAATATTAAAATTAATCCAAGAGAGTTTTTAATTACTTGAGCTATTCCTGAAGTTATGCTAGTTAGGGTATCACTAAAAGTGTATGTTTGAAACCCTTTAAAATGACCATATATAATCTCAAATAGCACTAGTAAACTAAAACTGGGAATTGCAATCAAAAGTGCATTAATATATGCTTCCATTTTTAATTATTTATTATAACCCATTCCCCTTTATTAATTAATGGTTCAGCTTGTTTATATTTCAACGTTTTAAAACTCCCATTAACTATATGTTTAATTTTAACTTTTTCATTTCTTCCGATTTTAGGCTTATCTCGAACTATAGTTTCTAATTGTTGCCTTTGATTACTGGCATTAGCACCAATAGCTCTGTTCTTAGCTGCTACTTGGTCCGTATTTAGTATCTCATCTTTTTTTGTAGCATAATTTTGATTAGCCGAACTCTTTTTAGCTTCATGAATAGAGTCATTTTGAGAGGGTAGGCTGCCTTTAATCAAGAAAGATAAAGTATCCCTATTTAATAAGCTTATCATTTGTTTAAACAACTCAAAAGATTCAAATTTATAGATTAATAATGGATCTTTTTGTTCATGAACAGCTAATTGAACTGACTGTTTAAGTTCATCCATTTTTTTTAAATGTGTTTTCCACACATCATCTATAAATGCGAGAGAAATATTGCGTTCAAAATCATCAACTAATTTTTTTCCATTGGACTCGTATGCTTTTTTTAAGTTAGTTACAACGTTTATTGATTTAATTCCATCAGAAAACGGAACAACGATTCTTTCAAATTTATTTCCAGGTCGCTCATAAACATTTCTAATTACCTCGAAAGCTAGCTTTGCATTTGAATTAATTTTATCATCATAATACTTTAGAAGAAACTCATACAATTCATTAATTAAAATATCTTCTGTAAAGTTTTCAAAACTATCTAGTGAGGTTGGAGCCGTTACTGAAAAGTTACTTATAATTTCAAATTCAAAATTTTTAAAATCATTCGCAGCTTTATTTCTGATAATTATATCTTCACAAGTATCATAAAGCATATTGGCTATATCTAGTTTTAATCTGTCGCCACTTAATGCATTTTTTCTACGTTTATAAATAACTTCTCTTTGGGCATTCATTACATCATCATATTCAAGTAGTCTTTTTCTTATTCCAAAATTATTTTCTTCAACCTTCTTTTGAGCTCTTTCTATTGATTTCGTCATCATAGAATGCTGAATAACTTCTCCTTCTTCAAGCCCCATTCTATCCATGACCTTAGCTACTCTTTCAGATCCAAACAATCTCATTAGATTGTCTTCAAGTGAAACAAAAAATTGAGAACTGCCTGGATCACCTTGTCTCCCAGATCTTCCTCTCAACTGCCTGTCAACCCTTCTTGAATCATGTCTTTCAGTTCCAATTATTGCAAGACCTCCAGAAGTTTTTACAATTTCTGATAATTTAATATCGGTTCCCCTTCCTGCCATATTAGTAGCAATTGTAACTATACCTGGATTTCCAGCTTCAGCTACAATATCAGCTTCTTTCTTATGTAATTTGGCATTTAACACATTATGTTTAATTTTTCTGATTGTTAAAGTTTTACTTAACAATTCAGAAATTTCCACTGACGTAGTTCCAATAAGAACAGGTCTTCCATTATTTGATAAATTTGTAACTTCCTCAATAACAGCATTATATTTTTCTCGTTTGGTTTTATAAATCAAATCATTTTCATCGTTTCTTACTATGGGGCGATTAGTAGGAATCTCTATAACATCTAATTTATATATTTCCCAAAATTCACCAGCCTCAGTCACAGCAGTACCAGTCATACCAGATAATTTCTGATACATTCTAAAATAATTTTGAAGAGTGACAGTAGCAAAAGTTTGTGTCGCAGCTTCAATTTTAACGTTTTCTTTAGCTTCTATTGCTTGGTGAAGTCCATCGGAGTATCTTCTTCCATCCATTATTCTTCCTGTCTGTTCATCGACAATCATAACCTTGTTTTCCATAACAACATATTCTATATCTTTTTCAAATAAAGTATATGCTTTTAATAGTTGATTCATCGAATGAATTCTCTCACTTTTAATGTTAAAATCTTTAAAAAGTATTTCTTTTTCTTTTGCTTCATCCTCTGGCTTTAGATCTTTAGACTCAATATTTGCAATTTCTGATCCGATATCTGGAAGAACAAATAGATTCGAATCATTACTTTTTGAAGCAAGTAATTCAGTACCTTTTTCTGTAAGATCTATTTGATTGTTTTTTTCATCAATAACAAAAAACAAGTTTTCATCAATTATATGCATGTTACGATTGTTATCTTGCATATAATAATTTTCATTCTTTTGGAGTAGTTGTTTAATTCCTTCTTCGCTTAAAAATTTTATAAGAGCCTTGTTTTTAGGGAGCCCTCTAAATACACTGTATAATAGCTTTCCACCTTCTTCGCTATCTCCTTCTTTTATTTTATTTTTCGCATCTGCAAGTAGATTGTTTAAAAGTGTTTTTTGTTTTAAAACTAGATCTGAAACTTGAGGTTTTAATTGATTAAACTCATGTCGATCTCCCCCTGGAGTCGGACCTGAAATAATTAAAGGAGTTCTTGCATCGTCTACTAATACAGAATCAACTTCATCTACAATTGAATAGTGGTGTTTGCGTTGAACCAAATCTTCAGGTGTATGAGCCATATTATCTCTCAAATAGTCAAATCCAAACTCATTATTTGTTCCATAAGTTATGTCAGCAAGATATGCATTACGTCTTTCATTGCTATTTGGCTTGTGATAATCGATACAATCTATAGTAAGTCCATGAAATTGAAAAATAGGAGCCATCCAAGCACTATCTCTTTTTGCCAAATAATCATTAACAGTTACTAAGTGAACTCCTTTCCCTGTTAACGCATTAAGAAACATTGGGAGAGTAGCTACAAGTGTTTTACCTTCACCGGTTTGCATTTCAGCAATTTTGCCTTGATGAAGAGCGATTCCTCCTATAAGTTGAACATCGTAATGAACCATATCCCAAACGACAGGTTTTCCGACAGCATCCCAGCTGTTTTTCCAAATTGCTTTATCTTTTTTTATATCAACATAATCATGTTTGGATGAAAAAATAAGATCAAAATCTTTAGCAGTTACTTCTAATGAAGAATTTAACTTAAATCTTCTTGCGGTTTCTTTTATAATAGCGAAAGCTTCTGGAAGGATATCGTTAAGTATAGTTTGAACTTTTTTGTATGCATCTTCCTCTAAAGAATCAATTTTATGATATAATTGTTCCTTTGTTTCATAACTTTTTGAAACCTCAATTTCACTTTCTATGTCTATAATCTCACTATCTATTTGCGCTCGACAATCTTTAATTATCTTTTTTAGATTAAAAGTTTTATTTCTTAGAAAGTCATTGCTTATGTTTTCAAGCTCTTTTTGAATCTGATTTATTTCAAGAACTAAAGGTTGAATCTTTGATACATCTTTTTGGGCTTTGTCTCCCAAAAATGTTTTAAAAATACGATTTAAAAAACTCATTAAATTAAATTTTTCGTACTCAAATGTACGCAAAAAAAAAGCCTCAAACGAGACTTTTTATGAATTGAATTTAATATTAATATTCATCTTCATTCCAAAGATAATCGTCTTCGGTTGGGAAATCTGGCCATATTTCTTCAATGGACTCATATACATCTCCTTCATCCTCCATTGATTGTAAGTTTTCAACTACTTCAAGAGGAGCGCCTGTGCGAATAGAAAAATCAATTAACTCGTCTTTTGAGGCCGGCCACGGGGCATCACTTAAATGAGATGCAAGTTCTAAAGTCCAATACATTGATAATATTTTTTTTGCAAAAATAGAATCTTTATTAAGTTGAGCAACTTTTTAGGGAACTTTTTACTAAAATTATAATAAATTTAATTTTATGACACTTTGCATCACAAGATTCTTATTCTAAAAACTTGAGGTTGATTACCAGTTTTTTTCAAGATAATAATCCAAAAATAAAAATCAATTATTACATAAGTTTTTTTGTTTATTATTTGTCTTATTAAATTTCTTAGAGAACTCCCATTATCAATAAATAATATAAATTGAGTGTGTTCAATATTTAAAGCATCAAGCATTTCAACATGTTTGTTTTTTGATGCGATTTTAAAAATAAAATTATCTGAAGCATTATTGAGACAATTATTAGATAAATATATTTTTAATTTTTTTACAAAAAATATTGTATTACTTTTTTTGTTTTTCTTTAAAAAAATGAATTTTTTCTCCTTTTTCCAACTTTTATCATAAAAACAAAACTTAATTAACTTAAAAACAAAAGGGGAGTGAACTCCTCGATATGTTTCAGATTTTAAATAAAAATTCAAATAATTATAAAGTTTTACCATTCTTAATTTTTATACCTTCCGCTAACTGCCATTAAGAAATATAAGATTAGGGTTAGTATGCATATACGAGCAATAAAATCTCCATACTTAGTATAAAAAGTAATTGTTTTAACTTTGGGTATTTGACCATATATTGCTCCCTTAGATCCATATTCAAGAGTTTTTATATATTCACCTTTTTCGTTAATTAGGGACGAGATCCCAGTGTTTGCACTTCTTACTATTGCCCTCCTATTTTCTATGGACCTCAATCTTGTTATGCTTAAAAGTTGTTCATGACCAGGAGTGTTTCCCCACCAGGCATCATTTGATATAACAGCAAAAAAATCTGCACCTAAACGGGTGTATTCTGTAACAAAATCTCCATAAATTGATTCGTAACAAATTATTGGGGCAGCATTTATTTTTTTAAAATGATGTTGAAAAACTGATCTGGTTTCTTGAACAACCCTGTTTGATACAGTTCCTCCTAGATCAATCATATATTTTCCAAAAATTGGCATTATTACTTTACTGTAAGGAAGGGTTTCAACACCAACTACCAATTTTGATTTGTGATAAAACTCCGTCAATTGGTTGTATGACACTGATATAGCAGAATTGTAAAAGTCTGCCCACAGATCATTTCGAATTTTATTAGATGATGCTGTGCGATTTATCTTTGAGTAAGTGTTAAAAAATTGAATTCCAGAAATAATTTGTGTTTTTTCAAACCCAATTAAGTTTTTTTTAATCTGTATGTTTAATTGACTTTTTTCAAAACCATTGAGTCTTTCTCCGTATCCCCCGGCGAAGAATGTTTCTGGACTAATTATATAATCAATTTCTTCGTTTTTATACGGTTTGATTTGTTCCAAAAGTTTGTCAAGAAATTGAATATTGGAATATAGATATTTTTCATTGTAAGGATCAATATTTGGTTGAATAGACAAGACTTTAATTTTCTCATTTGACTCATCAATATTTATATATATTATTAATGAAATTAGTATTGGAGTGACAATTAAAAAAATCCATTTAAAAGATTTTTTTAAAATATCTATGGGTTTATGATCAATGTTTATTTTATTAAATACTTCAAAAAGACCAATATTGATAATTAAAATCCACAGTGAACCTCCAAATACACCAGTGTACTCGTACCACTGAATCCAATAAATGTATTCAGAGAAACCGTTGCCAAGAGTAAGCCAAGGCCAAGAAATATCCCAACTCAAGTGTAATTTTTCAAAAGAAATCCAAACACTTATAAAAAACGCATAAGCCCCTCTTATAGGAAGTCTTTTTTTACTCCAATGAAATGATAAAAAAAGTATGCTAAAAAATAATGAATTGAAGAAATTTGCAATTAACATTCCAGATAGAGAAGCATTTATTAGCCACCATGTTGTAGTTAAATTCCAAAATAAAAATGTTAAATAGCTATAACCCCATATTTTTAAAGCTTTCCTTTTTAAATTACTTGAATTGATTCTTTGTTCAATAAAAAACAATGGAATAAATATAAAAAACAATAAAATTGGGTGTCCTGATACTGGCCATCCAAGAGAAAAAAGTAATATTGAAATAAGAGATAAACTCCAATTTTTTTTTATTTCCATAATATAAAATCGAAAGTTAAATTTTTTTATACTTTTTTACCATAATTACCATAAATATTTGTTTTTTTACTCATCTATGAAAAGTGTAATTAAGCATATTCCAAATTTAATAACTAGCGCCAATCTTCTTTGTGGTTGTCTTGCCTGCGTTTTTGCTGGTTTGAATCAATTCGAAGCTGCTTTTTGGGCAGTTATGTTGGGAATAACCTTTGATTTATTTGACGGTATGTCTGCTAGACTTTTAAATGTAACAAGTGATTTAGGATTACAGTTAGACTCTCTTGCTGATATAATAACTAGTGGTTTTACTCCTGGAATAGTTGTTTATCAATTATTCATAAGAAGTGGAATACTTGTACACGACTATAAAATTAATTTTTTTTCGGAAACGATTGTCTTTTCAATTGCTCCACTCGCATTAATAGCCTTTCTACTTCCTATTGGCGCAGCATTTAGATTAGCTAAATTCAACTTACTTAAAACAAAATCATCTGATTTCTTTGGACTACCAACTCCTGCAAATGCTCTTTTTTTTTGTAGCCTACCTTTAATGATTGCTCATCCTTCTTTTTCTTTTCTTGCACCATTTTTTAAATCTGCTTATGTGTTAATTTTTCTTATTATTTTATCCGTTTTTTTGATGAATAGTAGTTGGAGATTGTTTTCACTTAAAACAAAACTAGATTTAGGAATTAAGGCTTTTATCTTCCCGATAATACTTTTTATTTTTTCACTATTAATTGTCTACTTATACCAGGGTGCCGGATTTCCTTTAATAATTTTGATTTATTTAATACTTTCAGCTACCAGAAATTGGATTTTATTTCAGACATAAAATATATTTTTTGTTAAATCCAATTGTTATTTTTCGCAGTAAGACTTGCTGTTTTCTGTCCAGTATTGATTACATCTCTTGGTTCAATTAGCATTATTTTGCACCCTTTTTCTGAGTAAGGTTTATGTGTTTCATTTTTAGGAACTACAACCATTTCCCCACTATTTATCTCTAATACGGAATCTTTAAATTCAATATTTAAAACTCCTTCTATAACAATAAAAACTTCATCAGTGTCTTTGTGCTTGTGGTGAATAAAATCCCCTTTAACTTTAACAAGTTTAAATTGATAATCATTCATTTCTGCAATTACCCTTGGTGACCAATGATCAGAAAACAGACTAAATTTATGTTTTAAATTAATTACTTTTTTCACTTTTAATTTTTATAATTAGATTCTGAATATATTTTCTTGCAATTTTCCCATTATTATATTTAAAATGTTTTAAGCAAAAAATTTCTTTTGGAACTTCATATTTACCTAAATTTTTAAAATGAATATTATAATTTAAAGGTATTTTATTTTCAAAAACTAAAGTTATTTGTTCGCCAAGTTTTTCGTGTGGAGACCCACATATTATAAAATTCTCAGAATAAAATGGATATAATTTTTCTTCAATAATCTCAGGATTAATTTTAATTCCGCCAGAATTAATAACAAAGTCATTTCTTCCAATCCACACAAATTTAGTTTCGGATATCAATTCTACAATATCATTAGTAATTATGGGTTTTTTTGATATGTAGGGTGCATTAATTTCTAAAGTTTTATTTCTTGATAATAGTTTAACTCCAGGAAGTGTATTGAATTCTTTCTCTCCTATGCTCAGATTCTTTAATGCAATATGACTTACTGTTTCTGTCATTCCGTAAGTTTCATATACTCCAGAGGTACTAAGAGAAATTTCTTTTAATAATCTACTATTCAATGGACTTCCTCCAACAATCAATATTTTAACCTTATTAGTATGTTTGATTGAATTACTTAATTGAAGCGCTGTCAATGCAGTGAAATCATAGTTTTGATCTATTTTTTCCAGAGGATTAGTACAAGACTTCTTTAAATATAAATCAAGACCCAAAGCTAATGATCTGACTACCATCATTTTACCAGCAATAAATTTAATTGGTAAGCATAATAATGCTTTTTGTTCTTTTTTCAGATTGAAAAATTCTCCTGTTTTTTTGGCTGAATTTATCATGATGCTTTTCTTCATTAATAAGATCTTAGAATTGCCCGTTGAACCAGATGTTTTAATCTCAATAGTCTTTTTAATACTTAAAAAGTCAATGATAAAATCGTGAACCGCTTTATTTTTAGATGGTTTTTTACAAAAAATTAAAAGCTCTTTTTTAGTGTAGCTTATTCCGTTTAATTTAAAATTTACATTATAAATTTCCTCAATCATGGTTCAAGATGTATTTATCAAACAATTTTGTTTCCCACTTATAATCTGGATTATATTTAATATTACCCTCCTCAATAAAGAGAGGGGATTCAATATTATTTGAATAAAGCATTCCTGTACCTAAACCTTGTCTTAATGACGTCCTTTTATTAAATACCCATTGTGATATACAATTTAACCCAACATTACTTTCAAGGGCACTTGTTACCCACCATTTGATTTCATATGATTTTGCCAATTCAATCCATATTTCTGATTTTTTCAGTCCTCCAATCAGACTTGGTTTTATTATTAAATAGTGTGGTTTTATCTCAGAAAGTAATTTTTTTTGTTCTCGAATATCATATATGCCAATGAGTTCTTCATCAAGAGCAATATCAACAGGTGATTTTTCACAAATCCTTGCCATTTCATCCCATTGCTTTACCTGTATAGGTTGTTCAATAGAATGAATTTTATATTTTGATAACTCATTAAGTTTATTTAATGTCGTTTTTGGTTTAAAAGATCCATTTGCATCAAGTCTAATTTCTAAATCTTTATCTGTGTATTCAGATCTAATTGACTTTAGAATATTTAATTCTTCAGAAAAATTTATACCGCCAATTTTGATTTTTAAACAATTAAATCCATTTTCAATTTTATCTTTTATTTGACTTTTCATAAAAGATTTCTCACCCATCCATATCAATCCATTTATATTAATAAACTCATTTCCCTTAGTAAAATTTGATTTAAATAAGTTAAAAGGATTTGAATTACGGTATGATATAAATGCCATCTCAAGACCAAATAAGATTGAAGGATATTTCTGTATATTTTTCGAAATTTTATCAAAACCAAGATTAATTGTATTACAAACCTCCTTTAATTTTGATTCAAATGTATCAATGGGATCAGGACTTAAGCCATCTATCAAGCTACATTCGCCTACACCATAATTTTCATCACTAATAATTAATATAAACCAACTGGTTTTATTTTTTAAAACCCCTCTTGAAGTGCCCCCAGGTTTTTTAAAATTAAATATATGTTTAAAATATAGGGCTTTCATATATAGTTTAGAAATGCAAAATTTAGAGATAAAATTAATGAGTAAAAAACTGTAGCAAAAACTAAAGGTCTTAAAAATAAATCAAATTTTTTAGGTTCTGTTATTCTGCTAACTTTTTTTAGATCGCTAATTAACCAAATTATATTTATCAAAATTAAAATTATTATGAATGAAGAAAATTTTTGTTGTAAAATTAAATAAGATATCATCGATATCATTGAAATCAAGACCAATAAAACATGATATGTCTTAGAATTATTTAAACCAATTCTGACACATATTGTTTTTTTACCTGCAAGCGTATCATTTTGTATATCTCTCATGTTATTTAGGTTTAATACTCCAACCGATAAAAGACCAATTGTTACTGCGGGGAGAATAAGAGATGCATTAAAACTTGATGTAAATAGAAAGTTTGATCCTAAAACACTGATGATTCCAAAAAATATAAAAACAAATAGATCTCCTAGTCCTAAATATCCGTAGGGACTATTTCCAACCGTATATTTAATAGCTGCAATTATTGACAGTATTCCTAAAATTAAAAATAAAATTACAGATATTATTGAGTTTTTAAACGATTCAAATACAAGTAAGACCGTTAGAAAAAATGATATCACACTAGTTGTTAGTATTCCATTTTTCATCTCTTTAATAGAAATAGAGCCAGACTGAATAGCTCTTTTGGGTCCAACTCTATTTATATCGGTTCCTTTAATACCATCACCGTAATCGTTTGCAAAATTTGATAATACTTGGTATGAAATCGTAGTAGCTATTGCAAGAAAAAAAATAAGAAAATTAAAATTATTTGAAGTGCTTGACTCAAATGAACCAATTAAAACTCCCGATACTGAAAGAGGAATTGTTCTAAGTCTAGCTGCAGAAATCCAAGATTTAAATTTCGAACTGTTTCTATTAATCAATTAATATTTTATTTTATGGAAATTTTGGAAATTTTTTAAAGTCTGGTTTTCTCTTTTCAAGGAAAGCATTTTTCCCTTCCTGTGATTCTTCCGTAAGATAATAAAGTAAAGTCGCGTCTCCAGCAAGTTGCATTAGCCCGTGCTGACCATCTAATTCCGCATTTAGACTTCTTTTTATCATTCTCAATGCGAGTGGGCTTCTCTGCTGCATTATTGAACACCATTCGAGGACAGTGTCTTCAAGTATATTTAAAGGAACCACCTTGTTAACCATTCCCATTTCCAAAGCTTCGTTTGCTGAGTATTGTTGACATAGAAACCAGATTTCTCTTGCTTTTTTTTGCCCAACATGTCTTGCTAAATATGAAGATCCAAATCCGCCATCAAAACTACCAACCTTTGGACCTGTTTGGCCAAAAATAGCATTTTCACTCGCTATTGTAAGATCACAAACAACATGAAGTACATGTCCACCACCAATAGCATAACCATTTACCATAGCAATTACAGGCTTAGGTATTTCTCTTATTTTTTTATGTAAATCCAAAACATTTAATCTAGGAACCCCATCGTCACCAATGTATCCTCCAGAACCTTTTACGTTTTGGTCTCCACCACTGCAAAAAGCTTTATTTCCTTCTCCAGTTAAAACAATAATGTCAATATCATTCCTCTCTCGGCAGATATCAAATGCTTCTAGCATTTGAGTATTTGTTTCTGGTCTAAACGCATTATAAACTTCAGGCCTATTTATAGTTATTTTAGCAACACCAGTGTATGACTCAAACTTAATGTCAGTAAATTCTTTAATACTCTCCCACATTATTTTGTAAAAATTTATTTGATGTAAAGATAATGTATTAAGTTTTTATTTCAAGGTTTAAGATTTAGACAAATACTCAAAATACTTTTTTAAAACTTTTGAACTAAGGCTAGAGGAAGTCATTATTTCTAATATTTTTGGCTTTTTAGAATTTTTAAAAAAACTTTTTAATGCAATTTTTAAACCTATTTTAGAATTTCTTTTTATGTAATTGAATCCATGCATTTTTGCCAAATATTTAGCATTTAATTTATGTTTAGTTTCAATGAATTTTGAAAATATAGAGCTTTTAGACAAACAAACTAAAGAAGAATTTCTATCAGACAGTCTTTCTATTAATGAAAATGAAAATATCAATATAGAGACTGCTCTTAGAAATGAACCTCTAAAAATAAAAAGAAATTATAATATAC
>NZ_CEZOWA010000002.1:38247-114125 GCF_983056325.1 Candidatus Marivariicella sp.
TATAGAGCTTTTATTATAATCAGGTAGTATCTTAAAAATACCTCCACCACCATTATTTATGAGGATAATTCTAAAATTAGAATTAATATAATTATTCCAGATACCATTTTTATCATAAAAAAAACTTAAATCTCCTGTAATTAGTAGTATTGGATTTTTACTCATCACAGAATATCCAACAGCAGTAGAAGTGCTTCCGTCTATGCCACTTGTTCCTCTATTACAATATGTAGTATGTTTAAAATTTTCAAAAAGTTGTAAGTATCGAACTGGTGAACTGTTAGCTATTTGAATAATATATTCTTGAGGAATTTTTTGTGATAGTACTGAAAAAACAAGTAAATCAGTAAAGGGAATCTCATTAATATATTTTTCATGATGAATTCTTCTTCTATTTAATATTTCTAACCACGTATTTCTGAAGTTTGATTTTGTTTTGTTAAATATGATTTTTTTAAAGAATAAATCAGGATCTATTTTAATGTGTTTCACCCCACAATAAAAAGTATCTTTTGCACTGTTATTCCCTATATGAAAATGTTTTTTCTGAGAGTATTCTCTGAGAAATTGCTTTATTTTTTTTGAAATAACCATCCCTCCAATAGTTAATATTAAATCAGGTTTAAGTATTTCAAAAACTAATTTCCTATTATTTGAAATTTCAATGGGAGCAATTATTTTATCAATATTCTTAATAAAATGTTCGTGATGTAAATTGGAAGTTGATTCTGTTAAAACAATTATATTATTTGCATTAGCTAAGTTATCAATCGAACCTTTAGAAAGAGTATTTGGGTTTAAGCATCCAATTAAAACCAATATTCTAGTTGATTTTTTAATTGAGGCTTCTATTTCTTCAGTGTCTTCAATTTTTTTTGATAATATTATCTTTTTCTTAGATATTTCAACAGAAGCTTTGGGACTAAATTCAGATAGTGGTTCTTCAAATGGAATATTTACATGAACTGGTTTTTTATTGTAAATAGACCTGGATAAAATCTCATGTAAAAACTTTTCATTAGAATTTTGAATATCTAATTGTAAATTATTCAAATAAGTGTTATCAAAATTATCTTTTATTAATTTTTGTTTGTTGCTATTAAGTATACTTTTAGTTTCATGAATCACATCTTGCTTCAAGGATAGTGAATCTAATATATGATCACCAAAAACATTATTTTGATTTATGGTCTGACCGTCTCCGATATTAATTTTGTACTCAGGACGATCAGCTGAAATAACTATTAAAGGGATGTCGCTGTAAAAAGCTTCAGCAATAGCTGGAGAGTAATTTAGAAGTGCTGATCCGGATGTACATAATAAAATAGTTGGTTTTTTACTTTTTTGAGAAATTCCTAATGCAAAAAAACCAGCAGATCTTTCATCCACTATGCTGAAGCAGTTAAAAAAACTATTTGAAGCATAGCCAAAAGCTAGAGGAATATTTCTTGAGCCGGGTGAAATAACTATATCTGTTATTCCTAGTTTAATACATGTAAGAATTGTTGTTTGTGCAGATGGAATATTTGGAAACATAATTCAAATAACAAATGTAACAAATGAATTAATTTATTTGTTAAAAAATCACTTTTAACATAGTTTGTGATTTTTGAACGATTTCTTCCCATTCGTTTTCAGGTTCACTATCTGATGTGATTCCTCCACCTACAAAAACTTTTACAATATTATTTGAGATATTCATTGATCTAAGATTTACATATAATTCACAATCATAATCATCAATTATACCTAAATATCCTGCATAAAATGATCGATCATGCTTTTCTTTCAAAAAGATATTTGATAATGCTTTGTCTAGAGGAACTCCTGCTGTTGCAGGAGTAGGATGGAGTTTGTTAATTATTTCTCTAGGAGATTTATTTGTGTTTCCAGTTATTATGGTTTTTAAATGTTTTATGTCTCCTGCATTTGATGATTTAGTTTTTTGAAAATTCAAATTATTACAAAGTGGAGTAAGGTTTTTCTTAATCTCTTCTTGAACAATCTTTTGCTCATTCAACTCTTTATGCCCCCAATTTGAATCATTTATTTTTTTTGTACCTGCCAAAGCCATTGTTGAAATTTTTGTTTTATTTATTTCCAATAAGGTTTCAGGACTAGCTCCCATCCAGAAACCTTCACTTGGATGGAAGAATAAATAACAATATGCACTGGGATATAAATTCAAAATATTTTTGTAAACATCGAAAACATTATGGGATTCTAATTCAAATTCAAATGATCTAGAATAAACCATTTTAACTAATTCTGATTTTGATATTCTATCTATGATATCCGAAACAGCATCAATGTAATCTTTTTTATGCTTGTTTAAATTCGTTTCTTTTTTATTGGATTTAACATATTCATGTGTTTTTAACTTTAATATTTTTGTAGATATTACAGTATCTGGTGGAATCAAATAGCTTCCTTTTTCGGTGTTAAATGATGAAATTATAAATCCAGAGCCTCTAGGGTTTTTAATTTTTGGAATATCTGTTGTTTTAGATGAATAACAGGTAGCTATATTTTTATTTGGAGGTCTGAACGAACAGAAGGGTAGACAGTTTTTAAAATAAAAATTTAATTTTTCGAAATATAATTTATTTGAGATCATAAAAATAAGATATCTACTTTTTAGCTATATATATAGAAGTAGCACCAAGCATTAATTTTTTTACTCTTATATTTTTATATCCACATTTTTTCAAAATTGATATAAATTCTTTTCCGTAAGGAAAATTTTCAGCTGACTTTTGAAGGTATTTATATGCTAACTTATCTTTTGAGAATATTGATCCAAGTAATGGAATAAATTTTCTGCTGAATAAAAAGTAAAAATACTTTATGACTGGATTTTCAGGAACGGATGTTTCTAAAATTATTAGCTCACCGTTTTTTTTAAGTACTCTATTACTTTCTAAAAGACCTTTTTCTAAGTTTTCAAAATTTCTAACTCCAAAACCAATCGTGATTAAATCAAAAAACTCGTTATCATAACTAAGTTTTTCAGCATCTCCTGACTCTAAGATAATTTGTTTTGATAAATTATTATTTTTAATCTTTTCTCTTCCAACATTTAACATTTTTTGAGATAAATCAACTCCAATTATTTCTGAATCAATAATTTTTGTAAGTTCAATTGCAATATCAGCTGTACCAGTTGCTATATCTAAAATCTTTTTTGGATTATTTTTTTTAGCAATTGATACTATCAATCTTCTCCATCTCACATCTCTTCCAAAAGTAATAAGTCGGTTTAAAAAGTCATATTCAAATGAAATTGAATCAAACATTTTTTCAATTTGAACTTTTTTTGAGCTATTTAATAAATTATTGGGTTTAGTCATATTTATTCTACGGTAACAGATTTAGCAAGATTTCTTGGTTGGTCGACGTTACAGCCTCTTAAAACTGCAATATGGTACGATAAAAGTTGAAGAGGAATAATGCTAAATAAAGGAGTGAAATACACAGAAGATTCTGGAATTTCAATTGTATAATCAGCTATTTTTTTTACAATAGTGTCACTCTTGGAAATTATGGCTATTATTTTACCTTTTCGTGATTTTATTTCCAGAATATTACTAATTATTTTGTCGTAATTACCCTTTTTTGTTGCAACTACAATTACAGGCATATTTTCATCGATTAATGCAATAGGTCCGTGTTTCATTTCAGCAGCCGGATATCCCTCAGCATGAACATATGAAATTTCTTTTAACTTTAGCGCCCCTTCTAGAGCAACTGGAAAGTTAAAACCTCTTCCTAGAAAAAGACAATTAGAGCAGTTGTATATTTTCTTTGCAATTTCAAAAGCAGATAAATTGTCATTTAAGAATTCTTTTATTTTTTCGGGAACACATTCTAATTCAAGATATAATGCTCTTAACTCTGAATCAGAAATTGTACCTCTTATTTCAGCCATCTTTAAAGCCAATAAAATAAGAGTAGTAATTTGCGTAGTAAATGCTTTAGTTGATGCAACACCAATTTCTGGTCCTGCAGGGGTATACATCCCACTATGTGTTTCTCTGGAGACACTACTTCCAACTACGTTACAAATACCATAAATAAAAGCACCATTTTTTTTTGCAGTTTTAATTGCAGCTAAAGTATCTGCAGTTTCTCCAGATTGAGAAATTGGAATCACAATATCATCTGAATTAATAATGGGATTACGATATCTAAACTCCGATGCATATTCAACTTCTACTGGTAGTCGAGCAATCGTTTCGATTAAATACTCTCCAACTAAACCTGCATGCCATGAGGTCCCACATGCTACTATAATAATTCTTTTTGCTTTTGAAAATTTTGTTTTGTGTTCATTCAAGCTTCCAATTTGGATTTTTCCTTCACTAGTCAATAATCTTCCTCGTAGCGCATTATTAATAGCATGAGGTTGTTCATAAATTTCTTTTAACATAAAGTGGTCATATCCTCCTTTTTGAATAGTTTCTAAATTCCACTTTAATTCGTTTATATACGGATCTACAATCTGATCATTATTAATATTAATAATTTTTATAGGTTTATCTCTCTTAAGAATAGCCATTTCGTAATCTTTTAAATAGATTACATTTCGTGTGAACTCTATGAAAGGTGTTGCGTCAGAACCAACAAAAAATTCTTCAACTCCTACACCGATTGCTAATGGACTTCCTAATCTAGCAGAAATAATTTCATTTGGATTTTTACTATCAAAAACAACAACCCCGTATGCCCCAACTACTTGATTTAGAGCTATTTTTACAGCTTCTTCAAGTTTTACTTTTTCTTGTTTTTGTATATCCTCAATTAGATTAACTAAAACTTCAGAATCAGTATCTGAATAAAATTTATAACCACGTTTAACCAACTCTATTTTTAATATATCATAATTTTCAATAATACCATTATGAACCAGTGTTAGTTCATTCGAGTTTGATTTATGGGGATGAGCATTAATATTGTTGGGTTCTCCGTGAGTTGCCCATCTGGTGTGACCCATTCCAATTGTTGGTTCTATATCTTGTTTTTTTTGAAGCTCCTTTTTGAGTTTAGAAACTTTTCCAGCTACCTTTATAGTGTTATTTGTTTTTCCATTACTAATAAATAATCCAGCACTATCGTAACCCCTATATTCAAGGCGTTGGAGTCCTTCAATAATTATAGGTATCGGATTTTTTAATCCTATGTAAGCGACTATCCCACACATTCTAGTAGCGTTTTACTAATTGTATTTGTTCAGTTCTAAATCCAATTTTATGATAGAATATCTCATTTTTCAAATCAGAGTTTAACATAGTCTTGTATACTCCTTTTGATTTGGCTAATTTAACCAGATGTTCTAACAATAATTTTCCAAAACCCTTTTTTTTGTATGATGGCATAACTGCAACATCTTCAATTAGTCCTACTTTTCTATTAATTTTTTTTATAATGTGCAAAGTTGCAGTACCAATTATGGTACCCTCAAATTCTCCAACAAAAGTTAAAATATTTATATCATCAAAATACTCATCATTTGTTGTAACAAAAGTGGGAGAACCAAAAGCGTCTTTAAGAATAAATAAAATATCAGCAATATCATTTTTTACTGCAGGACGAATTTTTATAATCATTATAATTTGATTTTATTTTTTCTTAATTCAAAGTTTTTGCCTAAATAAACTTTTCTTACCATTTCATCTTTAGCTAGCTCTTCGGGCGTTCCCTCTTTCATTATATTTCCCTCAAACATTAAATATGTTTTATCTGTAATAGCAAGGGTCTCTTGGACGTTATGATCAGTTATTAATATTCCTATATTTTTATCCCTTAAATGAGCTATAATTCTTTGGATATCTTCAACGGCAATAGGGTCAACACCTGCAAATGGTTCATCTAATAAAACAAATTTAGGATCAGTTGCTAGAGCTCTTGCAATTTCAGTTCTTCTTCTTTCTCCACCAGATAGAAGATCACCTCTATTTTTTCTTATTTGTGTTAATCCAAACTCTTCCAGAAGAGATTCTGTTTTTTCAATTTGCGCATTTTTACTGAGGTTAGTCATTTGCAAAACACTTAAAATGTTATTTTCTACACTAAGCTTTCTAAAAACAGAAGCTTCTTGAGCAAGATATCCAATTCCATTTTGGGCTCTTTTGTACATTGGAAATCTTGTAATTTCTTCATTATTTAAATAAATACTTCCTTTGTTTGGTTTAACAAGGCCAACTATCATATAAAAGGAAGTTGTTTTACCTGCTCCGTTGGGTCCAAGAAGACCGACAATTTCTCCTTGATTAACTTTTAATGAAATTCCCTTTACAACTTTTTTACCTCGATAAGATTTTTCTATTTTGTCAGCTCTTAATTCCATTCAATTATATTTTATTTAGCTCTTGTTTTTTGTATACAAATCTTGATATTATTATACTTACTTCATATAATATGAATAGTGGAATACAAACTATAATTTGACTTGCTATATCTGGAGGCGTAATAACGGCTGATAAACTCAACAAAATAACTAATGCATATTTTCTATTTTTCTTCAAAAACGTAGGACTAACAATTCCAATTTTTGTAAAAAAATAAATTATAATTGGAAGTTCAAAAATTAATCCTGAAGACAAAACAGATGCTCGCAATAAACCAATATAGCTTGCCAAATCAAAATCATTGAAAACTTCACTGCTTACGGTATAGTTTCCAAGGAAATTTATTGATAGTGGTGTAATAATGTAATAACCAAAAAGTACTCCAATAAAAAATAGGGCAGAAGCAACGAAAATAAAACCTCTAGCATTATTTCTTTCATTCTGATTGAGACCAGGGCTTATAAATTTCCATATTTCATAAAGTACATAGGGAAAAGAAATAATAAAGCCAGCTAAAATTGAGGTCCATAAATGAGCAGAAAACTGTCCAGCCATTGTTCTGCTTTGAATTCTAAAAGGCATTTCTTGAATACAAAAACTATTTCCTTGACCAATTAATTGACTTATGTCGCAAAACCATCTGTATGTTATAAAATCAGTACTTTTTGGGCCAAATAATAGAGTGTTAAATATAAAATCTTTAAACATAAAAGCGATAATTCCAAAGATTAGAATTGATAATGCAGAACGGATAAGATGCCATCGTAACTCTTCTAGATGATCTAAAAATGACATTTGATTAGGATCCTTCATTGACCAATTCCTTCTTTTATAAAATCTAAAATATTAACAACACCAATTAACTTCGTCTCTTTAATAACAATTAGATGATTAATCTTGTTTTTATTCATTAATTTAATAGAATCAGTGGCTAAAACATTGTGCTGAACACAAATAGGGCTTTTAGTCATGATATCTGACGCTAATAAATTACTAATATTATCATATGTTTCTAGCATTCTTCTAATATCACCGTCGGTAATGATACCTATAATATTATTATCTTTCGTTACCGCAGTTGCGCCCAGCCTTTTTGATGTTATTTCATTTATTACTTTTTTTACTGGATCATTTGTATTGACAATTGGAGGAGAATCTGATTGGATTAAGTCTCTAGTAGTTTGAAACAACATTTTACCTAAACTGCCTCCTGGATGATATTTTGCAAAATCTTTCGCGTCAAATTTATTTAGTTCTAATAGGCACATGGATAAAGCATCTCCCATTGCTAGCTGGACACTTGTGCTTGTCGTTGGTGCAAGATTATTTGGACAAGCTTCTTTTTTTATAGGTGTGATGAGATTTAAATCTGCATTTTGAGCTAAAAAAGATTCTGGAACTGAAGTCATCCCAATTAAAAGATTTTTTTCTTGTTTTAGAAATGGAACTAAGGCTTTAATTTCAGGAGAGTTTCCGCTTTTAGAAATGCAAATTACAGCATCATTTTTTTGGATTATTCCTAAATCTCCATGAATTGCGTCAGCAGCATGCATGAATATAGATGGAGTTCCAGTTGAATTTAAAGTAGCTACAATTTTCATTCCAATAACTCCACTTTTTCCAATACCAGTGATTACTATTCTTCCTTTGGTTTTATTTAAGCATTCAATAATTTCACAAAAATTATCATCTATACTTATGATTAGATTTTGAATAGCCTCGGCTTCGAGTCTAAGAGTAATTTTACCTCTTTCAATGATTTTTTCTTTTGATGTCAAATTGAATTTATTTTTAAATTTTTGAAAAGAAAATTGTATATTTAATAATAATGCAAATGTAGCTATTTTATGATAAAGCATCGTTCTAGATGAAAGGAGAAGAGTTAGAGAAAAAGTTAAAATTATATTTTGGGTTTTCACAATTTAAAGGTTTGCAAAAGTCTGTAATTCAAAATCTCCTTGATGAAAAAGATTCTTTTGTAATTATGCCTACTGGGGGAGGTAAATCTTTATGCTATCAATTACCCGCACTTATTAGGCCAGGAACAGCAATTGTAATCTCTCCTCTGATTGCTTTAATGAAAAATCAGGTTGATTCTATAAGAGGAGTTTCCTCAAATGATAGTATTGCTCATGTTTTGAATTCATCCTTGAGTAAAAATGCAATTGAAACAGTAAAAAGTGATATTAAAAATGGTCACACCAAATTACTTTATGTTGCTCCGGAATCATTAACTAAAGAAAATACAGTATCCTTTTTAAAACAAATTCAAATTTCATTCTTTGCCATTGATGAAGCTCACTGTATATCAGAATGGGGTCATGATTTCCGTCCTGACTACAGAAATTTAAGTAGTATTATTAATAAAATAAAAAATAATTCTACAATAATTGCTTTAACAGCAACTGCAACCCCAAAAGTTCAAGAAGATATAATGAAGAATTTAAAGATTAAAGGGGCTAAGGTTTTTAAAGCATCTTTTAATAGACCTAACCTTTTTTATGAAGTTAGATCAAAAACTGATAATGTAGATATTGACATAATTAGATTTATAAAAAATAATAATGGAAAATCTGGAATTATATACTGCTTATCAAGAAAAAGGGTTGAGCAGTTATCTCAGGTATTGCAAGTAAATAAAATCAATGCTCTCCCGTATCATGCAGGTTTAGATTCTAAAACAAGAATAATAAATCAGGATAAATTTATTAATGAAGATTGTGATATAATTGTGGCAACAATTGCTTTTGGAATGGGGATTGACAAACCAGACGTTAGATTTGTAATTCACAATGACATACCTAAAAGTCTTGAAAGCTATTATCAAGAGACAGGGAGAGCTGGAAGAGATGGGGGAGAAGGGCACTGTTTAGCATTTTACGCATACAAGGATATTGAAAAACTTGAAAAATTTATGTCAGGAAAACCTCTTGCAGAACAAGAAATAGGTTATGCCTTACTAAATGAAATGGCTTCATATGCGGAAACTTCAATTTCTAGAAGGCAATTTATCCTTCATTACTTCGGGGAAGATTTTGATCCGTTGAATGGAGACGGAGCTGAAAATGACGATAACTCCAGAAATCCAAAACCCAAAAAAGAAGCTAAAAAAGAGTTATTAATTTTAATTAATATTGTTCGAGATACAAAAGAAAAATACAAGTCTAAGGAATTGGTAAAAGTTTTGTCGGGTAAGTCAAATGCATTAATAGTTTCGCATAAAACCCATCAAAAGGCATTTTTTGGAAATGGAAATTATAAGGATGAAAGTTTTTGGATAGCCTTAATTCGACAAGCTATAATTTCAGGGTTTTTAATAAAAGATATCGAAACATACGGAGTATTAAAAATCTCCAATAAAGGACGCATATACTTGTCATCTCCTCAAAATTATATGATGACTTTGGATCACGACTATAGTTCGGTTAAATCGATTAAATCAACTAACGCTAGTGATCAAAACCTTGTTAAAATTTTAAAACACTTAAGAAAAAAAATTGCAAACGAGAATAATATTCCTCCATACGTTATATTTCAAGAAAACTCAATAGAAGAAATGGCTTTAAAGTTCCCCTTTGAGCTACCTGAGCTAATTAATATTACAGGAGTTGGAGAAGGTAAAGCAAAGCGCTATGGTGCTCCTTTTTTAAAATTAATAAATGATTACGTAAGTGAAAATGATATAACGAGACCAGATGATTTAATTTTTAAAAGTACAGGTTCTAACTCTACTATAAAGCTCTATTTGATTCAAAATATAGATCGTAAGCTACCTCTAGATGATATAGCTTCTGCCAAAAGAATGTCTATGGATCAATTAATTATTGAAATGGAAACAATTGTAAATTCTGGAACCAAGCTTAATATTAATTATTGGATAGATGAAATTTTAGATGAAGATTCTCAGGAGGAACGATACGAGTATTTTATTGAAGCTGACTCAGATAATATTCAAAAAGCTTTAAATTATTTTGAAGATGATTATGAAGAAGATGAAATTAAACTTTATAGAATTAAATTTTTGTCTGAAGTAGCAAATTAGTTATCAATTAGGTTTTTATTAGTAATCCAATACTTATATTTGAATTTTTAAAAAAATAATAATATGAAAGACGGTTTATATGCAAAATTTAATACCTCAAGGGGTTCTATTGTTGTCAATCTGACTTATTTATTAACCCCAGGAACTGTTGGTAATTTTGTTGGTTTGATTGAGGGCAAGATTAAAAATGACTTCAAAAAAAATGGTGAATCATACTATGACGGTCTCAAATTCCATAGGGTAATTCCTGACTTCATGATTCAATGTGGATGTCCTATGGGAACTGGTGTTGGTGGTCCAGGATATCAATTTGCTGATGAATTTGTAGATGACTTGAAACATGATGTACCGGGTATTTTGTCTATGGCAAATGCAGGTCCTGGAACAAATGGAAGTCAATTTTTCATAACCCATATACCTACAGGTTGGCTTGACGGTAAACATACTGTTTTCGGTAATGTTGTTGAAGGTCAGGAGATAGTTAACCAGATTAAACAGGGTGATATTTTAAATAATATTGATATTATAAGAATTGGAGATGATGCCGAAAAATGGAATGCTTCAATGGCATTCGAAAATTTTTCAAATAAAAAAGATGAATTTAATAAATTGGAAAATGAATCTTCAAAAGATAAACTTGGAGATCATATATCTGGGATGGAAGTTACTTCTTCAGGTCTTTATTATAAAATCACAAAAGAGGGTAATGATAATAGACCTAAAAAAGGAGATAGTGTATCTGTTCATTATAAAGGGATGTTATTAGACGGTACCGTATTTGATTCCTCTTACGATAGAAATCAACCTATTGATTTCTCTATTGGTGTTGGACAAGTAATTCCAGGTTGGGATGAAGGAATTAGCATGATTACTGAAGGTTCTTATGCTAAATTTGTAATTCCAAGTAATTTAGCATATGGAAGTCAAGGAGCTGGAGGAGTAATTCCTCCAGATGCTACTCTTATCTTTGAAGTTGAGTTAATTAAAATATCATAGTTTGAGTGAGTTAATTGAGTTTGAAGACTTTGATTCTGTAGATATTAGAATTGGAACTATAACTAGCGTTGTAAATTTTGAAAGTGCAAAAAAACCAGCGTATCAAATAGTTATTGACTTTGGTTCATTAGGGAAATTGAGATCGTCGGCTCAAATAACAGAGTTATATAAAACTGATGATCTTGTTGGAAGGCAAATAATAGCTATTGTAAACGTTGGTCATAAACAAATATCAAATTTTATAAGTCAATGCCTTATATTGGGAGTAAGTACTAAAAGCGGGGTATCATTATTGCATACCAATTTTAATTCTCAAAACGGAATCATAGTTACTTAGATACTTAACTATTTAAAATATTCTCAACTATAAAATCTCCAACTTCTGAAGTTTTGTATGATTTTTCACCATTTGATAGATCTTCAGTTACGATTCCTTTATCTAATGATTTGTTTACAATACTTCGGATTAAACTTCCCTCTTCAATCAAATTGAAACTCATTTCAAACATCATTGCTGCTGATAGAATAGTTGCTAGTGGGTTAGCAATATTTTTTCCAGTTGCCTGAGGGTAGGAGCCGTGAATTGGCTCGTATAAAGCATTTCCGTTACCAATAGATGCTGAAGGCATTAGCCCCATAGATCCTGAGATTACAGATGCTTCATCAGTTAACACATCACCAAATAGATTTTCTGTAATTAAAACATCATATGTATTGGGCCATTGAACTAACCTCATAGCTACTGCATCGACTAGTTCATGTGAAACTTTTACCTCAGGATATTCTTTTTCTAGGCTTTGAACAGTTTCTCTCCACAATCTTGAACTTTCCATCACATTTGCTTTGTCTACACTGCATAAACGTTTTGACCTTTTCATAGCCAATTCAAAACCTTTTCTTGCTAGACGAATAATCTCCTCTCTACTGTATGTACAGGTATCAAAGGCAATATTCCCATTATCTTTTCGTCCCTTTTCTCCAAAATAGATACCTCCAGTTAATTCACGTAAAAAAACTAAATCAGTACCTTCTATTCGTTCTTTTTTTAATGGAGATTTATCAATTAATGATGGAAAGGTAAATGTGGGTCTCACATTTGCATATAAGCCTAATTTCTTTCTCATCCTTAAAAGACCTTCTTCAGGTCTAATTTTGGCAGAGGGATCATTGTCAAACTTTGGAAGTCCAATAGCTCCAAAAAGAACTGCATCTGATGATAAACATATATTATGAGTATTTTCAGGATAAGGATCTCCAATAGATTCTATGGCAGCAGCACCTGTAAGTGCTGGATTCCATTTAATTTCATGTTGGAATTTTTGAGCTATGGCATTGGATACTTTTACAGCTTCATTTGTAACTTCTGGACCAACTCCATCTCCAGCTAAAAGAGCAATTTCTAATTTCATTTAATAATTATAAGGTATTTAACATTTTTTCTGTGGCAACTATTGCAGAAACTGTCTGGTCTGAATCAAGTCCACGAGTAATAAATTCTCGATTATTTTGTGTCCTCCATGTTATACTTGTTTCACACAGAGCATCAGAGTTACTTCCTGGTGGAATGTGAACAGCATAATCAATTAGTTTTGGTAAAATAATTTTTTTTCGCTTATAAATCTTTTGAATCGCCTTCATAAAAGCGTCAAATTGTCCATCACCTGACGAGTTTTCCTCTAAAATTTCTCCATCAATCTCTATAGATACTGATGTGGTTGGATTTAAACCTTTAGCATGAGTCAAAACGTAAGATTTAACAGAGACATTTTTTTTTAAATTTTTTGTATTTAATACATCTGAAATAATGTATGGAAGATCATCCGTTGTCACTTTCTGTTTTTTATCTCCCAGTTGAATAATTCGTTCTGTTACTTTTTTTATATCATTTTCATTTAATGTTAAACCGAGTTCTTGAAGGTTTTTAAGAACATTGGCTTTACCAGAAGTTTTTCCTAATGCATATGACCTTTTTCTTCCAAAACGCTCAGGTAGAAGATTATTGTGATATAAATTATTTTTACTATCGCCATCAGCATGAATTCCAGCAGTTTGGGTAAAAACATTGGCTCCAACAATAGGTTTGTTTGCTGGGATTCTGAAGCCAGTGAAAGTCGATACTATTTGGCTAACCTTGTATAAGGACTTTTCTTTAATATTTGTTTTAACATTTGGAACAAAATCGTTTAGAACTGAAATTACACTTGCTAATGAAGCATTTCCGGCCCTTTCACCCATTCCGTTAACAGTAAGATGTAATCCATGTACTCCTGATTTGACTGCCTCTAGAGTATTTGCAACACCTAGATCATAATCATTATGGCCATGAAAGTCAAAATGTTGTTTTGGATATCGTTTAATTATTTTGGATAAGTATTGTTTAGTTTCAGAAGGAGTTAAAATACCAAGTGTGTCCGGTAGCAAAATTCTTTTTAAAGGTTGAGTAACTAAAAAATCTAAAAAATCTAAAACATAATCAAGAGATGTTTTCATACCATTACTCCAGTCTTCAAGATATACATTTGATATAATTCCAATTTTTTTTGCTTCAACTAAATTATTTTCAATATTTTGAAAATGCTGATCGGGTGATAGTTTTAGTTGATGTTTTAGATGGTTTAATGAACCTTTAGTTAATAGATTTTGAACTTTTGCACCAGAATTAATTAACCATTCAAGCGATAGGCCCTTGTCAACAAAAGTAAGAATTTCAACTTTATCCTGAAATCCATTTTCTTTGGACCATTCATTAATTTGCTTCACGGCATCTAACTCTCCTTTTGAGACACGTGCTGAAGCAACTTCAATTCTATCAACCTTTAACTCCTTTAGGAGTAATTTTGATAATGAAAGTTTTTCTGATGGAGAAAAGGAAACACCTGATGTTTGCTCACCATCACGAAGGGTAGTGTCTAATATTTCAATATTTCGAGTCGTATTCAAAGTAAAAATTGAATTTTAAAGTGGAGTATTTTTAGCAAAATTGCTAATTTTTTCTTTAATGTTAATCAGATAATCTATATCGTCATATCCGTTTAACATATTATCTTTTTTATAAGAGTTTATTTCAAAAAATTCAGATTCACCAGATTTAACAATTGTTATATTTTGCTTGTCTAGATTAACTTTAAATTCTGTTTTTGGATTGATTTCAATTTCTTTGAAAATAGTAGCTAATAAATCAGATGAAACCTGAACAGGAAGTACGCCTATATTTAAACAGTTATTTCTAAAAATATCAGCAAAAAAACTTGAAACTACACATCGAAAGCCATAATCGTATATTGCCCAAGCCGCGTGTTCTCTAGATGATCCAGACCCAAAGTTTTTTCCACCTACCAATATTTTACCACTATAAGTATTATTATTTAAAACAAAATCATCTTTGGGTGATTGATCTTGATTGTATCTCCAGTCTCTAAAAAGATTATCACCAAAACCAACTCTTTCCGTAGCTTTTAAAAATCTAGCAGGGATTATTTGGTCTGTATCTACATTTTCGATTTGGAGAGGGACTGCTGTACTAGTAAGTATATTAAATTTTTCGTATCCCATAATTAAAATAAAGTTCTTGGGTCTGTTACTTTTCCTGTAATTGCGGCAGCAGCAGCTACTAATGGGCTAGCTAAAAGTGTTCTTGAGCCTGGCCCTTGACGTCCTTCAAAGTTTCTGTTTGATGTGCTCACAGCATATTTACCAAAGGGAACTTTATCATCATTCATAGCTAGGCAAGCGGAACATCCTGGCTCACGAAGCTCAAATCCAGAATTATTAAGAATATCTAATATACCCTCCTCTTTTATAGAGGCCAAAACTTTATGAGAACCTGGAACTAGCCAAGCAGTAACATTACTTGCTTTTTTCTTTCCTTTTACTATTTGAGCAAATGCTCTAAAGTCTTCAATTCTTCCATTAGTGCAGCTTCCAAGAAAAACAAAATCTACCGGTTTACCGATCATGTTATCTCCTTCTTTGTAACCCATATAGTCTAATGACTTTCTATAAGTAGTTTGACCCCCTTTAATTGAGTTAGCCATGGGAATACCTTTTGTTATTGACATACCCATGCCTGGGTTTGTACCGTATGTAATCATCGGTTCAATTTCACCTGCGTCGAAATAATATTCTTTATCAAAAACAGAGTCTTCATCAGAGTAAAGAGTTTGCCAATAATCCATTGCATTTTCCCATGATTTATTTTTTGGAGTAAATTCACGATTTTTTATGTAATGAAATGTTTTTTCATCAGGAGCAATCATTCCCCCTCTTGCTCCCATTTCAATACTTAAATTACAAACAGTCATTCTTCCCTCCATAGACATCTTTGTAAAAACGCTTCCAGAATATTCTACAAAAAAACCAGTTGCTCCTGATGTTGTTAGTTTTGCAATAATAAAAAGAGCTATATCTTTAGGAGTTACAGCCTTACCTAAATCCCCTTTTATATTAATTCTCATTTTTTTTGGTTTCAGTTGCATAATACATTGGGTCGAAAGAACCATTTCAACCTCAGATGTGCCAATACCGAAGGCAACTGCTCCAAAAGCTCCGTGTGTTGATGTGTGAGAATCCCCACAGACTATTGTTGCTCCTGGAACTGTTATCCCGTATTCAGGACCAATAACGTGAACAATGCCATTTTTTTCATGTCCCAACCCCCAGAATGGAATACCATGTTTCGAACAGTTTTTTTCTAAGGCCTCTAGTTGATTGGCTGATAATGGATCTTTAATTGGTAAATGTTGATTAGTAGTAGGTGTATTGTGGTCTGCTGTAGCAAATGTTTTACCAGGGTACAAAACTGGTAATCCTCTTTTTTCAAGCCCTAAAAATGCAACAGGGCTTGTGACTTCATGAGTCATGTGTCTGTCAATAAATAGCACATCAGGTCCGTCATCAACATGTTTGACAACATGAGAATCCCAAACTTTATCAAAGAGTGTTTTTGGCATTAATTACAATTTAGATTTTTCAACAATTTCTGGTATATCTTTATCACTGACTTCTTTATTTATGTCAGCAAAAGTAAGAAACGTTTCATAAACCTTATCAAGTTGTTGTTTGTCAAGTTCAATTCCTATAATTTTAGCTCTATATGCTAATGCAGCCCTTCCGGATCTTGCTGTTAATGATATTGTTGATTCATTCACCCCAACATCTTTAGGGTCAATTATTTCGTAAGTTTCTCTATGCTTAATTACACCATCTTGGTGAATCCCAGAGCTGTGAGCAAAGGCATTAGCCCCAACAATTGCTTTATTTGGCTGAACTGGCATTGCCATATTTTCTGATACTAACTGACTAATCCCAAATAACAACTTACTATTTATTGAGGTGTCAATATTTAACTTTGGGTGTTGTCGCATAATCATAACTACCTCCTCTAAAGAAGTGTTACCAGCTCTTTCACCAATCCCATTAATAGTGCATTCAATTTGTCTTGCTCCATTTAATGCACCGGATATTGAATTGGCAGTCGCTAAACCCAGGTCATTGTGGCAATGACAAGAAATTGTAGCTTTTTCAATTCCCTTTACATTTTCTTTTAAATATTTAATTTTATCTCCATATTCGTCAGGGAGACAATAGCCTGTGGTGTCTGGAATATTTAATACCGTTGCTCCAGCTTTTATTACTGCTTCACAAATTTTAGCTAAAAACTCGTTATCTGTTCTACCTGCATCTTCTGCGTAAAATTCTATGTCTTCTACCTTCGATTTTGCATATGATACCGCTTCTGTAGCTCTTAGTATAATTTTTTCTTTGTTAGATTTGAATTTATACTTAATATGCATTGGTGAAGTTCCAATTCCAGTGTGAATTCTGGGTAATTTTGCGAATCTTAGTGCGTCTGCTGCAACATCAATATCTTTTTTCACAGCCCTTGATAATCCACAGACAATAGTGTTTTTAATTAGCTTACTTATTTCCACTACAGATCTGAAATCTCCAGGACTTGAAATTGGAAAACCAGCCTCAATAATGTTTACTCCTAAAGCTTCAAGTTGTTCGGCAATTATTAGTTTGTTCTTAGTGTTAAGTTTACAGCCAGGCACCTGTTCCCCATCACGAAGTGTTGTATCAAAAATATGTACAATATCATTGGCCATTTTATAAATTATTATAAGTACATACGAAAATAAATTTTGTAAGTTTATATTATAATAATTCAATAAAATCATTACAATACTCGAGTATTTTATTTGGAATATAAATTACTCATATACAGCATTTTAAATTTTTTTTCATTACAATGACTAAAGACCAAAAAGAACATTTATTTATTTTAATCAAATCATTAACAAAATCTGAAAAAAGACAGTTCAAGCTCTTTGTTAATAGAATGGGTTCAAATTTTGATTCAAAGTTTTTAAATCTTTTTAATTTATTAGAAAAAAATGATAAATATGACGAAAAGCTAATTTTAAAAAAAGAAATTGTTACTAAACAGCAACTTTCAAATTTAAAGGCCCACTTATATAAACAAATATTAATTAGTTTAAGATTAAATCCAGCCAATAAAAATATTAGACTACAAATAAGAGAGCAATTAGATTTTGCTACTATTTTATATCAAAAAGGTCTTTACAAACAAAGTCTTAAGTTACTTGAAAAGTCAAAAAATTTAGCTTTGGTAAATGAAGAAAAATATACTGCATATGAAATTGTTGAACTCGAAAAAGTAATTGAATCTCAATATATAACTAGAAGTCTTAGTAATAGAACTCACGAATTAGTTTCTCAAGCTGATGATCTTATAAATCAAAATGATATTGCAAGTAAACTTTCAAATCTTTCACTTCAATTATATGAAAAGCTCATTAAGACAGGTTATGCAAAAAGTGATGATGAATTTAGAGATATTACAAAGTTTTTTTACGAAAGACTTCCTAAAGTTGATAAAGATGCCTTAGCTTTTAGGGAAAAGCTCTGGTATCTTAAGGCCCACGTATGGTATAGTTTTTTAATTCAAGATTTTTTATCCAGTTATAAATACTCACTTAAATGGGTTGAAATGTTTGAGAAAAACACCAATATGATATGTATTCACCCTGTTTTTTATTTAAAGGGTAATAATTATTTATTAGAGTCTTTGACATTAATCAAATATCCCATAAAGTTTGTATCCACTCTTGATAAAATGATAAGTCAAACAAAAGATATTGATTTTCCCGATAATGAAAATCTACAAACACTATGTTTTTTATATAAGTACAATAATTTATTCAATCATTTCAACTATCAAGGCCATTTTGATAAAGCTAAAAGTATTGTTCCTGAGGTTTTGATAAGTATTGACAAATACAAAACTCGAATTGACCCTCATCATATTATGATTTTTTATTATAAAATTGCATGTTCATATTTTGGCTTAAACGATTATGAAAATTGTATACTTTATTTAAATCGAATAATATCGAATAAGCATTTGAAAATGCGTGAAGATTTGTTGTGTTTCACTAGAGTATTAAATCTAGTTGCTCATTACGAGGCAGGTTTTGACTATCATTTGGATTCACATCTAAGAGACACTTACAAATTTCTTATCAAAATGAACGATCTTCATGAAGTTCAGAAAGCTATGATTCGTTTTGTCAAAAAACTTGGAGATATTTATCCTCAGGATTTAAAACAAGCCTTTAAAGATTTACATAAAGAGTTGAAAAAATATGAAAAAGATCCTTATGAAAGAAGATCGTTTCTTTATTTAGACATTTTGTCATGGTTGGAGAGTAATATTTACAATAGGCCAATAGGAGAAATTATTAGAGAAAAAGCTGATCAATTTAATCGAAAAGAAAAGAGTTCCAGGGCTCTCTTTTAGGGACAGGAGCTTTTATTCTCACAAGCTTTTTATTCACTGGATGATCAAAATTAATTTCATATGCGTGAAGATCAATACTACCATCTTTATTACTTCTTTTACTTCCATATTTTAAATCTCCTTTGATCGTAAAACCTATTTCTGAAAGTTGAGCTCTAATTTGATGATGTCTTCCTGTTTCTAAATTAATTTCCATAAGTAAATAGTTTTTCAATTCCTTAATTAGATTATATTCAAGTTTTGCTAATTTACTTCCTGTTGTTTTTTTTTGGCGTATGTAAGACTTATTTTGTTTTGAATTTTTAATTATCCAATTTTCTAACTTGCCAGACGTTTTTACTTCAGATTTTTCTGTAATGGCTAGATAAATTTTATTTATTTTTTTTTCTTTAAAAAGTAAGTTTAGTCTTGTTAGCGCTTTTGAAGTTTTTGCAAAAATAACCACCCCACTAGTTGGTCTATCAAGCCGATGAATTAAACCCAAAAAGGCATCACCTGGTTTATTATATTTTTTTTTCAAAAACTCTTTTGTATTTTGAAGAAGAGTTTTATCGCCAGTCTTGTCACCCTGAACAAGAATACCTGATCTCTTGTTAATTATAATCAAATGATTATCTTCAAATAAAACATCTTCTGAATTAAAACTCACTGTTTAATATTGCTCATTCTTGTTGGGGAAGTGTCCAGACTTAACGTCTATTGAGTAGGACTTTACAGCGTCAGAAATCTCTTTATCAAGATTTAGATATCTTCTAAGAAACCTGGGGTTAAACTCTTTTGTCATACCTAGCATATCATGTAAAACTAAAACTTGGCCATCAACATTATTTCCAGCCCCAATACCAATGACTGGAGTAGCAAGATTTTTTGCAACTTTCTCCGCAAGATCTGAAGGAATTTTTTCCAAAACAATACTAAAGCAACCGATTTCTTCAAGTAATTTCGCATCCTCCATTAATTCTTCTGCTTCTTTTTCTTCTTTTGCTCTAACAGTATAAGTGCCAAACTTATATATTGATTGAGGAGTTAACCCCAAATGTCCCATTACTGGAATACCTGCTTGAAGTATTCTTTCAATTGAATCTTTTGCCATTTTTCCTCCCTCTAATTTTACTGCATGCGCTCCGGATTCTTTCATTATTTTTATAGCGGAACGAAGTGCCTCTTTAGAATCTGCTTGATATGTACCAAAAGGAAGGTCTACAACAACTAGAGCTCTTTTGGAACCTCTTACTACTGAAGCTGCATGATAAATCATTTGATCTAAAGTGATTGGAAGAGTTGTTTCATGACCTGCCATAACATTTGATGCAGAATCACCAACTAAAATAATATCTATTCCAGCTCTATCAACAATTCCAGCTAGAGTAAAATCATAAGCTGTTAACATGGCAATTCTTTCACCATTAAGTTTCATTTCCAATAAACTATTGGTTGTTATCCGCGAATATTGTTTTTTTGATATTGACATCTTTATTGTTTATAAGTAAAATTAAGATCTTTTTTATAAAAAGATTGTTTTATCATCCTAAAACCTTTAATAATTGAGTTTTTTAAAATGACAAGATGTCACATAATTTTTATTGGCATAAAGCTTGAATATAATTTGTAAATATTAAAAATCATTAGAAATGAGTAAAATAATAGGAATCGATTTAGGAACAACCAACTCATGTGTATCTGTAATGGAAGGAAATGAGCCAGTTGTAATTCCCAATGCAGAAGGAAAAAGAACAACACCTTCTGTAATTGCTTTTGTAGAAGGTGGTGAAATTAAAGTTGGTGATCCAGCTAAAAGACAGGCAGTTACAAATCCAACAAAAACTATTTCATCAATTAAGCGTTTCATGGGAAATAAATTCTCAGATTCTAAAAATGATTTAAGTACTACAGCTTACAAAGTTGTGAAAGGAGATAATGATACTCCTAGAGTAGACATTGATGGAAGACTATACACTCCGCAAGAGCTTTCCGCAATGACCTTGCAGAAAATGAAAAAAACAGCTGAGGATTATTTGGGTCAAAGTGTTTCTGAAGCTGTAATAACAGTTCCTGCTTATTTTAATGATGCTCAAAGGCAAGCAACAAAAGAAGCTGGTGAAATAGCAGGTCTTAAAGTCC
Organism: Candidatus Marivariicella sp.; assembly: GCF_983056325.1. Taxonomy (NCBI): domain Bacteria; kingdom Pseudomonadati; phylum Bacteroidota; class Flavobacteriia; order Flavobacteriales; family Flavobacteriaceae; genus Candidatus Marivariicella; species Candidatus Marivariicella sp. The sequence continues at coordinate 59,576 of NZ_CEZOWA010000002.1, forward strand.
AGAGAATAATTAACGAACCAACAGCAGCCGCTTTGGCCTATGGATTAGATAAGGGAGGTTCTGATAGAAAAATTGCAGTTTATGATTTGGGTGGTGGTACATTTGATATTTCAATCTTAGAACTTGGTGATGGAGTCTTTGAAGTATTGTCCACCAATGGAGATACGCATTTAGGTGGTGATGATTTTGACAAAGTAATTATTAACTTTTTAGCTGATGATTTTATGGCTGCTGAGAAAATAGATCTCCGAAAAGATCCTATGGCACTTCAACGTTTGAAAGAAGCAGCTGAAAAAGCAAAAATTGAATTATCATCATCAACTCAAACAGAAATTAATTTACCCTATGTAACAGCTACTGATAGTGGTCCAAAACACTTAGTAACAAGTTTGACCAGGGCTAAATTCCAACAATTATCAGATAAATTAGTAAAACGTTCAATGAGTCCAGTTAAAAAAGCACTTGATGATGCTGGATTATCTAAATCTGATATAGATGAAGTTATCTTAGTTGGAGGATCTACTAGAATTCCTGTTATACAAGAGGAAGTAGAAGGGTTTTTTGGCAAAAAACCTTCAAAGGGTGTAAATCCAGATGAGGTAGTTGCAATTGGTGCCGCTATTCAAGGTGGTGTATTGTCTGGAGATGTAAAAGATGTACTTCTTTTAGATGTCACACCTCTTTCATTAGGTATTGAAACTATGGGAAGTGTAATGACTAAATTAATTGAATCAAACACTACAATTCCAAGTAAAAAATCTCAAGTTTTTTCAACTGCAGCTGATAATCAACCTTCAGTTGAAATTCATGTACTCCAGGGTGAAAGATCCATGGCTTCAGACAATAAGACCATAGGACGTTTTCACTTAGATGGAATTCCTCCGGCTCCCCGTGGAACTCCTCAAATTGAAGTAACATTTGATATTGATGCAAACGGAATAATTAAGGTTAGTGCTCAAGATAAGGCTTCTGGAAAAAGTCAGGATATTAGAATTGAAGCATCTTCAGGTCTAACAGAAGATGAAATTAAAAAAATGAAGCAAGAAGCTGAGGCTAATGCTGAGTCTGATAAAAAAGCAAAAGACAAGGTTGATAAGATGAATAGTGCGGATCAACTAATCTTTCAAACTGAAAAACAGCTTTCTGAATTTGGAGATAAAATTTCAGATGACAAGAAAAAGTTAGTTGAAACTGCTTTGTCCGATCTCAAAAAAGCATATGAAACAAAAGATTTGAAATTAATTGAACCTGAGCTAGATAAACTAAATGAAGCTTGGAAAAATGCATCAGAAGAAATGTATAAGGCTCAAGCTGAGGCAGCTCAAAAAGACGGATCTGGTTCCACAAAAGCTGATCCTAAGTCTAACTCAGATACTGGTGGTGACGATGTTCAAGATGTTGATTTTGAAGAGGTTAAGTAGCATTTAATTTACAGCCTTGCATTTGCAGGGTTGTGTTTTTTATTATGGATAAAGATAACTTGTTAAAAATTTTCAATTCCAACGCAAATACTCTAATGCAAACTTTAGATATTCAGTTTGTAGATTTTGGTGAAGATTTTGTTACTGCAAAGATGCCAGTTACTTCAAAGGTTTATCAACCAGATGGTATTCTCCACGGTGGAGCTACTGTTGCTCTAGCTGAGACTGTAGGGAGTTCAGCTGCCTTTATTTTAAATAAGGATTCTAAGCGAACTGTTCGGGGTATTGAAATTTCTGCTAATCATCTAAAATCTATTTCTAGTGGTTATGTTTATGCAACTGCAAGACCTGTCAATAAGGGTAAAACTATTCAATTGTGGGAAATTAGAGTAACAAACGAACAAAATGATTTAATATCAATATGTAAACTAACAACCTACTCTAGAAAAAAAATTTAATTTCTCCCCAATTTACATACTAAATGCTGCTTTGTCTTTGTATTTGTAAATCTTATTTCCGTAAAAAAAATAACTATCTTGCAAATCGTTTTAAAATATTTGTAAGATGTTTTTAAAGTTTCAAGAGGGCCGATTATTTAAATTTGGATATTATTTATTGGGTTCATTTATAATTATCATTTTTAACTTCATAGGTCAGATTCCACTTCTGATTGCATTTGTAACATCAATTGCATCTAATCCAGAAGGAATTGATGCCTCGTCAGATCCAATAGAATTACTCAATATAATTCCATCTAACCTTAGACTTTTCTTGATGCTTTTTCCTTTTGCTTTCACTTTTATTGGTGTTTGGCTCGTGGTTAGAAAAATTCACGAACAATCAATGAATAGCATAGTTACAAGTAGAAAGAAGTTAGATTTTAATAGAATATTTTATGCTTTTGGACTTTGGTCTTTTATAACCATATGTCTAATAACTTATAGCTATAATTCATCTCCAGAAAATTTTATTTGGAATTTCAAGCCTATTCCTTTTTTGTTCATGTTTATTATAGCGATTGTCCTAATACCCTTTCAAACTAGTCTTGAGGAATACATTTTTAGAGGATATTTAATGCAAGGATTTGGTAATTGGTTCAGAAATAGGTGGGCTCCACTAATACTTACTTCTGTAATATTTGGCTGCCTTCACCTTGCAAATCCTGAAATTGGAAAGCTAGGGTATGGTTTGCTTTTCTATTATATTGGAACAGGATTTTTTCTAGGTATAATGACATTAATGGATGAAGGAGTTGAGTTAGCATTAGGATGGCACGCAGCAAATAATTTAGTAGGAGCTCTTACTGTGACCGCTGATTGGACGGTTTTTCAAACTAATTCAGTACTAAAAGATATTTCAGAACCTAATTTGAATTCTGAGATGTTAATTAGTCTTTTAGTATTTTATCCTATGATTCTATTTATTTTTTCAAAAAAATATAAATGGAAAAATGTAATTCACCAATTAACATCAAAGTTTTAGTTAAATTATTTTTAAAATATTCTACAAATGAGTTTAAATAAAAATAAAATTTTCGGATACGCAGCTTTAATTTTAATGATTCTAGGAAGCACTCTTATCCTATTAGGAGTATTTATGTACAAAGAATATACAATTGGATTTACAGTAATGGGTTTGGGTTTTAATGCGATCGCATGGACGTTTAATGCTTTAAGAGGGAGAGTTTAGATATGTCAGATAATAAAAAAATAATTTTCTCCATGTCTGGAGTTTCTAAATCCTATCCTGGAGCTCAAAAAGACGTAATTAAAAATATTCATTTAAGTTTTTATTATGGTGCAAAAATTGGTGTTTTAGGATTAAATGGATCTGGAAAGTCTTCATTATTAAAGATAATTGCAGGGGTAGATAAAAATTTCAGAGGAGACGTTACTTTTAATCAAGATTATAGTATTGGTTATTTGGAACAAGAACCAATAGTTGATAAAAGTAAAACCGTTATTGATGTTATCAAAGAGGGTGTATCAGAAACAGTAAATATACTAGATGAGTTTAATGCTATTAATGATCAGTTTGCACTGCCAGAGGTTTATGAGAATCCGGATAAAATGCAAAAACTTTTAGATAAACAAGCGAACTTGCAAGATGAGATTGATTCAAGAAATGCATGGGAGCTAGACACCCAGCTAGAAATAGCAATGGATGCACTAAGAACCCCAGATGCTAGCGAAAAAATTTCTGTTCTTTCTGGAGGAGAGTTAAGAAGAGTTGCATTGTGTCGATTACTACTTAAAAAACCTGATATATTATTATTAGATGAACCTACTAACCATTTAGATGCTGAATCAGTCCACTGGTTGGAACATCATTTAGCTCAATATAAGGGTACTGTTATAGCAGTTACCCATGACAGATATTTTCTTGATAATGTAGCTGGATGGATTTTAGAATTAGATAGGGGGGAAGGCATTCCCTGGAAAGGAAATTATTCATCTTGGTTAGATCAAAAATCTAAACGTTTGTCAAATGAGCAAAAACAAGCAAGTAAAAGACAAAAAACTTTAGAACGAGAATTAGAATGGGTTAGAATGTCTCCAAAAGGACGACAGTCTAAACAAAAAGCAAGACTATCAAACTACGATAAATTACTTAGCCAAGATCAAAATGTAATTGATGACAAGTTAGAAATTTATATTCCATCTGGCCCAAGACTCGGTAATGAGGTGATTGAAGCATTGGGAGTTAGTAAATCTTTCGGTGAAAAGCTTCTTTATGATGATTTAAGCTTTAGACTTCCTCCCGCTGGAATTGTTGGTGTTATAGGACCTAATGGAGCTGGAAAAACAACCTTGTTTAAGATGATAATGGAAGAATTATCTCCTGACAAAGGATCGTTTAAAACTGGAAAAACAGTAAAAGTGGCTTATGTAGATCAGTCTCATAGTAATATTGATTCTAACAAATCAATATGGTCAAATTTTTGTGATGAACAAGATTTAATTCTTATGGGGGGTAAGCAGGTTAATTCAAGAGCATATTTGAGTCGTTTTAATTTTAGTGGAAATGAGCAAAATAAAAAAGTTTCTGCATTGTCAGGAGGAGAAAGAAATCGACTTCATTTAGCTATGACACTAAAAGAGGAAGGGAATGTGCTGTTATTAGACGAACCCACAAATGATTTAGACGTTAACACTCTTCGAGCTTTAGAAGAAGGCTTAAATAATTTTGCTGGATGTGCAGTTGTTATATCACATGACAGGTGGTTTTTAGATAGAATATGTACCCATATTCTAGCTTTTGAAGGAAATTCAGAAGTTTACTTTTTTGAAGGTTCTTATTCAGATTATGAGCAGAATAAAAAAGAAAGACTCGGTTCAGATTTACTTCCTAAAAGAATTCAGTACAAAAAATTAACTAGAAACTAGTTTTTAATAATCTCAATATTCATAAACCATTCTAATATTACCTCTTTTGTAAGGACTATTTCCAAACTCAGTTTTTTTAAAACCATATTTTTTATACAAATAAATAGAATTTTCAAGCTTGGTGCTGGAGTAAAGGTATATTTCTTTCCAGCTGTTTTTTTCTCCAAATGAAATTGTGAATTCAAGAATTTTATTTCCGTACCCTTTCCCTCTTTCTTCTTTCTTTACTGCCATTTTTGAAAGTTCAAATAAATTTTCTTTTCTTTTAATAAAAGCAAAAGTTCCAATAATTTTATTTTTCTTTTTACCAAAAAAAATGAATCCACCTTTATTTATAATTTGCTCCTCACAGTTCTCCAAAATATCAATATCATAAGGTTCAACCTCAAAATAAGATTTAAGCCACTCAATATTAAAATCAATAAAATACTTAATAAGTTCTTTCCTAAAAGGAATAATTTCAAAATCACCTATCATCCCCTGTCATTAATTCAGGGCGAACCCATTTATCAAATTCTTCACCAGTTAAATAACCTAAACTCAACGATGCTTCTTTTAGTCCCAATCCTTCTTTGTGTGCTTTATTAGCAATTTCAGCTGCTTTGTAATAACCAATTCTAGTATTTAATGCAGTAACTAACATAAGAGAATTATTTAATAGCTCATCAATTCTTTTATGATTTGCTTGGATACCTTCCACACAGTTTACAGAAAAACTCGAACATGATTGCCCAAGAAGAGAAGCAGATTGAATTATATTCATAGCCATTAATGGTTTAAAAACATTTAATTCAAAGTGTCCTTGTGCACCTCCAATTGAAATAGCCACGTCATTTCCCATAACCTGAGCACAAACCATAGTTAAAGCTTCAGATTGAGTTGGATTAACTTTTCCAGGCATAATTGAGCTACCGGGCTCATTTGCAGGAATAAGAATTTCTCCAATACCTGATCTAGGTCCTGATGACAGCATTCTTACATCATTGGCAATTTTATTTAATGAAACTGCCAGCTGTTTTAGTGCACCATGAGTTTCGACTATCGCATCATGAGCTGCTAAAGATTCAAATTTATTTTCAGCAGAGATAAAAGGAAATCCAGTAAATTTTGAAATATATTCTGCAACTTTTTTAGAATAGCCCTTTGGAGTATTTATTCCTGTTCCAACTGCAGTCCCTCCGATTGCTAACTCTGATAAGTGAGGTAAGGTGTTTTCTATAGCCTTAATGCTATATTTGAGTTGTGAAGAGTACCCTGAAAATTCTTGTCCTAATGTAAGAGGAGTAGCGTCCATTAAATGTGTTCTTCCAATTTTAACTATTGATTGAAATTCAACTACTTTTTCTTGTAAAGCCTTTTTTAATTTTTTTACACCAGGGATAGTTACTTCAATAATTTTTTTGTATGCTGCAATATGCATGGCGGTGGGAAATGTATCATTTGAAGACTGAGATTTATTAACATCGTCATTGGGATTTAGTACTTTTTCACCAATGCCTAGTTTATTTCCACCAATAACGTGAGCTCGGTTAGATATAACCTCATTTATATTCATATTAGATTGGGTTCCTGAACCTGTTTGCCATATAACCAGTGGAAATTGTGAATCATGTTGTCCTAAAATAATTTCATCACAAACTTTTGAAATTAAATCTCTTTTTTCAATTGATAGTATTCCAAGTTCATGATTAGTATATGCAGCTGACTTTTTTAAATAAGCAAACCCATATATAATATCCAATGGCATCGAAGAAGGAGGTCCAATTTTAAAGTTATTTCTTGAACGCTCAGTTTGTGCACCCCAATATACATCAATAGGGACCTTAACTTTTCCTAATGTGTCTTTTTCTATTCTGTAATCCATCGCTGTAGTTTATATATACAAAAGTACAAAAATCAAAAATTTACATTTAGTGTGAAAAAAAAGATAATTATTGTATTTTTGTAAAAAGATTTTAAAATATGTTTGAATTTGACCAGTATCTTGGTTTTTTAGCATTCTTAACAATACTCACTATTGGTTTTTGGTTAATGATTTTTCTTATAACATTTGTAATTCCTTATTGGGTTTTTGGATCAGCAATGGAGTCATTTAATGAGTGGAAAGAAAATAGAAAAAATAAATTAAAAACTAAATAGATTTTTTAAAAATCAAATTCTTCCCCGCCTGATTGATTCATTTGTCTTCTTCGTTGATTTTTCTTTTGCTTAACTCTATATGTAAAAGTAAAAATAAAAGTTGGTTGTCTCCATTGGCGCTCACCGTAGCTATAAAAACTGGGTGTGTTAGTTTCAGATATTCTTTTTGATGAATTAAAAATATCACTGGCTCTAAATGAAATTGTTCCTTTGTCTTTTAAAATATCTTTATTTAAAGCACCACTCATAGAGAAGATGCCTTTGCTTTTACTCTGGGCAGTTTCTGTAGGGCCTCTATAAAACATTCTTGTTTGCCAATCAATATCAAAAGGGAGTTTTATGGTTGCATTAATTCTAGCTCGCCAACTCAAATTTTCAGCATCAAAACTAGTTCCATTATATGATCCAATAGTTTCAGAATTAAATAAATTAAAATTACCATTTAATCTTACTTTTCTAGATGGAGTATAAGTTAAATTGAGCTCTGTGCCAATTCGATTATTTTCTGATAAATTCACAGGACTAAGTTTTAAAACAGGAACTTCTAGTATTTCACTTGTTGAATTATTTGGATCTCCTGAGACTATCACTGTTAGTCCTGTGTCTTGGGTTATAAAAGTAAAAACACTAGTTGCTTTTTGTAAATAGATGGAGCTATTAAAAGTAAACGTACTCCATCTTTTTAGATAACCTAAATCAAAAGTATTCGAATAACTTGGATTTATATTTGGATTTCCTTGAAAAATATTAGTCACACTACTTCTTGAAGGAAATGGATTAATTAAATAAGATCTAGGCCTTCTAATTCTTCTGCTATAGCCCAAAGTAAAATTTTCCATTTCATTCAGTTCATAAGATAAATTAACTGTAGGAAAGGCGTCTGTATATTTTTTTTGTGAATAATCTGATGTAGTTATTTGGTCAACTTGAATATTTGAGTTTTCAACTCGAAGACCTAATAAATACGAAAATTTATCTAGCTTTTGTCCATACTGACTATAGAATGCATTGACATACTCTTTATATGTTAATATATTTGATAAGTTAGTATCTATATTATAACTATCAGGTGATATTGCGTCTTGAGCTTGATTTAGATATCCAACCTCATAATCAGTATTTTGGCTATTAAACCTACCTCTGTAACCAAGTTCAAACTGAGTATTTTCATCAATTGGCCAAACATAGTCTGTTTGGATTAAAAATCTTTTTTGATCCTCAAGAGTAGAAACTTTTTCAAATAAAGAGGGTAGTAGATTAGGTAATTTCGTACTAGATTTTATATTGCCAATTTCATCTTCAGAGCTTTCTTCATATTGAATTCTTGCAGTTATTTTTTGACCTTTTTCATCAATTTTATTGTTATAATCAAGAGAATACTGAAATGAATCATCTTTTTCGTCTTCATTTTCAGTTCTTTGAATATAACCAGTTATATCTCCTGATATATTAAGTTCTCTTATGTCATTTGTAGTGTTATTAAAATTATCACTTGTTCTATAAAAACCACTGAGAATTAGTGAACTATTATCATTAATATAGTATTCAACTCCAAGATTGTTAAATATATTTTTTCTATCACGTTTACTATTTCTTTTTTCATTTAAATAAGTGCTTGGCCTTTCTTGGTTAAAATATTCATTATTATTTAAGGAGTTTCCTCTTGTCTGAGTATCTCCAATCGTTGTAGTGCTAAAAATATTCCATTTTTTGGTTCTCCAATTTAATGAAGCAGATCCTCTATTGTTTTTAGGAGACCCAGCATTTAAGGAAAAGTTTCCATTAAGACCAATCAATTCTTGTTTCTTCAATATTATATTTAGAATTCCAGCAGTTCCTTCAGCGTCATATCTAGCTGATGGTGACGTTACTACTTCAACCTTTTCTATAGACTCTGCCGGGAGTTGTCTAAGTCCTTGAGGTCCTGAAATACCAACTAATCCAGATGGTTTCCCATTAATTAAAATTCTTACATTGCTGTTTCCCCTCAAGGCAACTGCTCCGTCTACATCAACTGAAACAGAAGGGATGTTATCTAGAACATCTGCAACAGACCCACCTCGAACTGTTATGTCTTTACCAACGTTATATATTCTTTTGTCTAGTCTAATTTCCACCTCTGTTCTTTCTCCCATAACCTCAACTTCATTGAGAGTATTAACTTCAATCTCAAGTTCAATTTTACCAATATCTAAAGGGCCTTTAATAATTAAATTTTTTTGAATATATTTTTTAAATGATATGTATTCAATTGTTAGGATATATTTTCCAGGCCAAACTTCAATATTAAAATATCCTTCGTTATTAGTTATACCTCCTTGGATTATCTCTGGACGGTTTAAGTTTGTGAGTGAAATTGTTGCGTACTCCAAAGGCTGTCCAGTTTCAATATCAACAACTAATCCTTTGAAATTTTGTTTTTGAAAAGCTTTGTTTGATGTTTGTCCATTTGAAAAAAAAACAACTCCAAATAGCAATAATATATTAATGATTTTATTCATTGAGAATATATAGAATTTAATAATTTATGATGTAGACATTATTCAAATAGAAAGGTTTAAGTTTGATCAATAAAAGAGATTAAAGTATCAATTGGTCTTCCAACAACTGCTTTGTTTTTATAAAAAATTATAGGTCTTTAAATAAGCTTGGGGTGCGTAACTAAAATTTTAATGTAATGATCTTCACATAATGTGTTGTTTTTGAAATTATCTTTCCAAATTTTCTCTTGTTTTCTAACTAATTCTTTTGGATAAACTTTGAGCTGTCTCAAAAGATCTATTATTTCAAAAGTGGATAAGTGATTTTGGATATATAAAATCACTTCATATTCAACAAATGAATTTTTCAATAAGTCCAAAGCCTCTCTTGATTTTTTAAATCTAGGATTATGAAAAATTTCGTACACAGATAACTAATAGAAAAAGACATACTTTTTGAGTAGGTCCTTAAAGATTATATAAAAAAATTACTTAATCTTTTTAACTACAGCTTCAAATGCTTTTGGGTTATTCATAGCCAAGTCAGCAAGTACTTTTCTGTTTAAATCAATATTATTAGATTTAATTTTACCCATGAACTGACTGTAAGACATTCCATTTAGTCTTGCTCCAGCGTTTATTCGAGTTATCCATAATGCTCGAAAATTTCTTTTATTATTTTTCCTATCTCTATATGCGTAGGACATTGCTTTTTCAACAGCATTTTTTGCAATTGTCCACACATTTTTTCTACGACCAAAATAACCTTTGGCTTGTTTTAATATTTTTTTTCTACGTGCTCTTGAAGCAACTGAATTTACTGATCTAGTCATAATTTATTTATTTTTGAAAGAGGCGACATTTAGTTCTTAAAGCCTTTATTCAGGGTTTATTAATCGTTTTAACCATTAAATAACAATTACTTTAATCGTAATTGAACTTTAATATTGTCTTCATCACTTTTATGAACTAATCCGGAATGAGTCAATGCAAGTTTCCTCTTTTTAGATTTTTTCGTTAAAATATGACTTTTAAATGCATGTTTGCGTTTTATCTTACCTGAACCAGTAATTTTAAATCTCTTCTTTGCACTTGATTTTGTTTTCATTTTTGGCATAACCTAATTAATTTTATTTTAATTATTTTTTCTTTGGAGCAATAAACATTATCATTCTTTTACCTTCTAAAACTGGGAGTTGTTCAACTTTTCCCCATTCCTCTAGATCTTGAGCTAGTTTAAGGAGTAATATATGACCCTGTTCTTTGAAAATTATTGATCTTCCTTTAAAAAACACGAAAGCTTTTAGCTTTGCACCATCTTTGAGAAAATTCATGGCATGTTTTTTTTTGAACTCATAATCGTGATCGTCTGTCTGTGGGCCAAAACGAATTTCCTTAACAATAACTTTTGTTGCTTTAGACTTTAAAGATTTTTCACGTTTTTTCTGTTCGTACAAGAATTTTTTATATTCTAGTATTTTACATACTGGAGGAACTGCTTTAGGAGAAATTTCTACTAAATCTAGTTCAAGTTCTCTGGCTAATTCTAAAGCTTTAGGAAGTTTATAAACGCCAACTTCAACGTTGTCTCCAACAAGTCTTAACTCATGAGCTGTTATTTTCTCATTGATTAAATGGGGATTCTCTTTAATTATCCTTCCTGGTCTATTCGTTCTTCTTCTTCGAATTGCTATAGCTTCTAATTTTTAAATTATTTTTTAAAACTTGACATACTGTTGTCAACTTCTTCTTTGATTAATTCAACTAACTCTTCACTTGTTTTACTACCTAAATCGCCTTTTCTATGTTTTCTTACAGAAACAGATTGATTTGTATGCTCTTTTTCACCTACGATTAGCATAAATGGAATTTTATTCATTTCTGCTTGTCGTATTTTTTTTCCAATAGTCTCATTTCGAGAATCTAGCGAGGCGCGAATTTCGTTATTTTCTAAGTAATTTAAAACTTTTTCAGCGTATTTCTCATGTTTTTCACTAACACACAAAATTATCACCTGTTCTGGTGCAAGCCAAATTGGAAAATTCCCACCTGTATGTTCCAATAATATAGCTACAAACCTCTCTAAACTTCCAAAAGGAGCCCTGTGAATCATTACGGGTTGGTGCAACTCATTATCATCTCCTTTATAGGTTAATTTAAATCTTTCTGGTAAATTATAGTCAACCTGTATGGTCCCCAACTGCCATTTTCTTCCTAATGCATCTTTAACCATAAAATCTAGTTTTGGCCCATAAAATGCTGCTTCACCATATTCTACAACGTATTTAAGATTTTTCTCCTCCGTAGCATTAATAATTGCATTTTCTGCTAATTCCCAATTTTCATCACTTCCAATGTATTTTTCAGGCTTACTTTTGTCTCTTAATGAAACTTGAGCGACAAAATCATCAAATCCTAATGAATTGAATACATGAAGGACTAAATCTATAACATTCTTAAACTCTGCGTTCAATTGACTTGGCATGCAAAAAATATGTGCATCATCTTGAGTGAAACTCCTAACCCTAGTCAAACCGTGCAATTCTCCACTTTGTTCATATCTATAAACAGTTCCAAATTCTGCATATCTTTTTGGTAGCTCCTTATAGCTCCAAGGTCTGGAATTGTATATCTCACAGTGGTGCGGACAATTCATTGGTTTTAATAAAAAACTTTCACCTTCTGTAGGAGTTTCAATTGGCTGGAAACTATCTGACCCATATTTTTGAAAATGACCAGATGTCATATAAAGCTCTTTACTACCAATATGAGGAGAAATCACTTGTTCGTACCCTGCCATTTTTTGAGCCTTTTTTAAAAATCCTTCAAGTCTTTCTCTAAGCGCAGCACCTTTTGGAAGCCATAGAGGTAGTCCAATTCCAACCTTTTTAGAGAAAGTAAATAATTCTAATTCTTTACCAAGTTTTCGATGATCTCTTTTTTTTGCTTCTTCAACCAATTCAAGATATTCATTAAGCTCTTTGTTTTTGGGAAATGAAATACCATAAATACGAGTTAATTGTTTTTTTGTTTCATCCCCTCGCCAATATGCGCCAGCCACTGAAGTTAGCTTTACTGCTTTAATTAAGCCTGTGTTTGGAATATGCCCACCTCTGCATAGATCTGTGAAACTGGAATGATCACAAAAAGTTATAGTCCCATCTTCAAGTCCATTTATCAATTCTACTTTATACTCATTCCCAATATTCTTATAAAAGCTTAAAGCTTCTGACTTGGAAGAGTTTCTCATTTTAAAAATAGATTTATTCCTAGCAAGTTCAATAAATTTACTTTCTAGTTTGGGTAGATCTTTTTCAGAAAAGTTAAAATCTCCAAAATCTGCATCATAATAAAACCCTTGTTCAATTGAAGGACCAATTGTTAGTTTGGTTGACGGAAATATATCTAAAATAGCTTCAGCCAGAACGTGGGCAGAGGAATGCCAAAAAGCGGACTTACCTTCATCGTCATTCCACGTGAAGAACTTTATCTTTCCGTCGGTATCTATTTTTGATGATGTTTCCAGAATTTTATCGTTGTATTTTGCAGATAGTATATTTCTAGCAAGTCCTTCACTAATACTTTTTGCAACTTCTAACACAGATACTCCACTTTTGTAATTTTTAGTAGCTCCATCTGGGAATTTGATATTAATCATATTATTATAATCTAGGTAAAGATAAGCTGACTAAAGCTGTTAAAAAAGAGTAGAGTTAAGAATCTGTTTTTTTTTTGAAATTATTATCTAAAGAACTTACTATATTCGAAATTCCTATAAAACCTAAAGCAATAGAACTGCCTGCAATTATAAGGCCTAGAGTCAGAACATATATATACAAACCGTGCTCTTTATTTTGAAAAGCTTGTTGAATAACGAACGGACCCATAAAGGCAAAAATAATTGCAAAAGCCAATTTTTTAAAACCTTTTATTAGTCTATCTTTTTTCAATTAGTATTTTTTGATTCAATTGCCTTTCTAACACTTTTATGTTTTTTCAATAAATTTAAAGCTTCGGAGTAACTTATCTTTAAGTTTTCTTTAATTATTCTACATGCTCTATCTTCAAGTTTTTTATTTGTAATTTGAATATCAATCATTTTACTTCCCTTTACATGGCCTAGTTTTATCATTGAAGCTGTAGATATCATATTCAGTATAAGTTTTTGAGAAGTGCCTGCTTTCATCCTTGAGCTTCCTGTTATATATTCTGGACCAACTATCACTTCAATAGGGTAATCAGCGTAATGCGTTATAGGACTTCCTGGATTAGAACAAATACAAGCTGTTGGTATTTTGTTTTTCTGACACTCTTTCAGAGAACCAACAACAAAGGGTGTTGAGCCTGATGCAGCTATTCCAATAACGAAATCATTTGAATTTATATTATGGATTTTTAATTGTTCCCACCCTTCTAAATAATCATCTTCTGCAAGTTCAACAGAACTTCTCAGTGCTTGATCACCCCCAGCAATTATACCTATTACAGAGTTAGGATCAGTTCCAAAAGTTGGAGGACATTCAGAAGCGTCCAACACTCCTATTCTTCCACTAGTTCCAGCTCCAATATAAAACAAACGTCCATTTTTATTTAATTGAAAAATAACTTTTTCAATAACTTTTTCAATTATGGGAATTACGTTTTCTATAGCTTTTAAAACAGTGTAATCTTCATTGTGAATTTCATTGATGATCTCATTAACTGATTTTGATTCTAAATTATTGTATTTAGAATCCTTTTCTGTTATTTTTAAATATTGCATCGGATTAAGATAGTAAAGAATTAAATTTAAATAACTCTAATTTATAAATCAGGCTAACTTAATATCAAGATTTAGTTTAATTTCATTTAAAAACTCTTGAGTGGTTAAATAATTTGAACTGGTTAAGTTTTCCTTATGGATTAATAATGCTAAATCTTTAGTCATTTTACCACTTTCAACAGTTTCAATGCATACATTTTCAAGTAAACTACAAAAGTCTATTAATTCTTTATTTTTATCTAATTTACCTCTAAAAGACAACCCCCTTGTCCAAGCAAAAATTGAAGCAATTGGATTTGTGGAGGTAGCTTCTCCTTTTTGATGTTGTCTGTAATGCCTAGTTACAGTTCCATGAGCAGCTTCTGCTTCCATTGATTTTCCATCTGGAGTAACTAAAGTTGAAGTCATTAAGCCAAGTGATCCAAATCCTTGAGCAACGGTGTCAGATTGAACATCACCGTCATAATTCTTACAAGCCCATACAAAACCACCGCTCCATTTCATAGCTGCAGCAACCATATCATCTATTAATCTGTGCTCATATGTAATTTTAGCAGAAGCAAATAAATCTTTGAATTCTTTTTCATAAACGTCTTGAAAAATATCTTTAAATCTCCCGTCGTAAGCTTTTAGTATCGTGTTTTTCGTTGATAAATATAACGGCCACTTTTTATCTAAAGCTCTATTCATGCATGATCTAGCAAATCCATATATGGATGAGTCAATATTGTACATGCTCATTGCAATTCCATCTTCTTGAAAATTATATATGTCCCATATTTTTTTTTCACTACCGTCTTCAGGAGTAAAGGTCATCGTTAATTTCCCTTTTCCGTGTGTTACGATATCAGTAGCTTTGTACTGGTCACCAAAAGCGTGCCTTCCAATACATATCGGCTTTGTCCATCCTTGGACGTATCTAGGAACATTTTTCATGATAATTGGTTCTCTAAATACAGTTCCCCCTACAATGTTTCTTATTGTACCGTTTGGTGATCTCCACATTTTTTTTAAAGTATACTCCTGAACTCTTTGTTCATCTGGAGTAATAGTAGCACATTTGACACCTACATTGTACTTATTAATTGCGTTTGCAGCATCTATAGTTATTTGATCATCAGTAAAATCTCTATTTTTGATACCTAAATCAAAATACTTTAATTCAATATTGACATATGGTAATATGAGCTTGTCTTTTATGAATTTCCATATTATTCTGGTCATTTCGTCTCCATCTATCTCTACAACAGGATTTTTAACTTGAATTTTTAGCATTTGATGAGTAATTAATTATAATTTTTCAAAACAACTTATTTTTTAGAGATATTACTAAAAAAACCGCATTAGTGCGGTTTTTTTAATTTATTATTTTAAGACCTCTTTAATACGAGCTTTTTTACCTCTTAAATTTTTGAAATAGTAAATACGTGAGCGCCTTACTTTACCTTGTTTATTCAATTCAATTTTTTCAATTGTTGGAAGATTCAAAGGAAAAATTCTCTCAACGCCAATTGTTCCTGACATTTTTCTAATAGTAAAAGTTTTTGATTGCCCTTTACCTTTAATCTGTATAACAACACCTTTGAAAAATTGGGTCCTTATTTTTTCACCTTCACGTATTTGGTAGTAAACAGTTATGGTGTCTCCGGATGAAAATTTTGGGAATTGATTTTGAGGTATATATTCTTTTTGAACGAAGTCGATTAACGCTTCCATAAATAATTATTATAATTTTAAAAATTCAACATTCACGATTCTCGCCAGAGGTTAAATTATTCAGCAAAATTAACTTTTTTTTATTTAATATAAAAATGTGATTAAATTTATTTGTCAAGTAAATCTGGCCTCAATCTCTTTGTCAATTCAATTGATTTTTCTTCTCTCCATTCCTCGATTTTAGGTGTATTTCCTGAAAGAAGAATTTTAGGAACATTTAAACCTTTATATTCTGCAGGTCTAGTATATATTGGAGGAGCTAAAATATCGTCTTGGAAACTATCAAATAGTGCAGAAGATTCATTACCTAAAACGCCAGGTAAAAGTCTTACAATTGAGTCACATATGACGGCTGCAGCAATTTCCCCTCCTGAAAGTACAAAGTCACCAATTGAAATTTCTTGTGTAATAAAATGATCTCGAACTCTTTGATCTACTCCTTTATAATGACCACAAAGCAATATTAAATTAGTGCAGTTTGATAGTTTGTTAGCAATAGGTTGGTTAAGAGTTTCTCCATCCGGAGTTAAGTAAATTATTTCATCATATATTCGCGTAGATTGGAGACTTTCAATGCATTTAGCAATAGGCTCTATCATCATTACCATTCCAGCCCCACCACCGTATTGATAATCATCCACTTGTTTTAGTTTTTTTGAACTAAAATCTCTTGGATTATGAAAAAAAATCTTAACAAGCTTAGACTCTTTAGCTCTTTTAACTATGGAAGCATTAAAGGGACTTTCTAAAAGTTCGGGAAATAGAGTTATAATGTCTATGCGCATGATTGATATTAAAAAGTTTATTCAAATATAATACGTTCTTTTTCACCAGAATAACTCATGAAAAGAATTGATTTAATTGATTCAATATTTATTCTATCAATTTCACTTATGTCATTTATCTCAATATCATTTATTTTGAGTAAAAAATAGTCTTTATCGATTCCAAAACTATAAAGTCTTGGATTTTGAATATTTGATATTTTAACCCCAATTTTATCTCCGATTATTTTCTCATCATCTTTCGTTGCATTTTTTAATTCCATACCTAAAAAAAATATTCTTGTTATTTTTTTTAAAACAACATTTGTTGTGTATGTTTTTGCATCTCTAATATATTTGACTAAAATATTGTCATCTGGACGTTTAGTAGATAAGTAACCAGACATGTCAGAAAACTTATTAATTTTGACATTATCAATGCTTATAATTATATCATCTTTTTTTATACCTGCCATTTCAGCCCCAAGACCAGGTTCTACTGAATTAACATAAAATCCTTCGGTTTGATTAATATTTAAACTTTTTGCAAGTTTTTGATCTAAAGCATTTCCAGACACCCCAAGAAGTCCCTTTTGAACATTCCCATATTCCAAAAGATCTTCAAAAACTTTTCTGGCAAGATTACTTGGAACGGCAAATGAATATCCAACAAAGCCACCTGTCATTGATGTTATCGCAGTATTAATCCCAATCAGTTCACCGTTTGTGTTAATCAATGCACCTCCACTGTTTCCTTGATTTACAGCGGCATCAGTTTGAATGAAGGATTGATTCTTACGATCTAATTTATTTAAATCTCTCGATTTAGCACTCACAATTCCAGCTGTAACTGTAGAGTTTAAGTTAAATGGATTTCCAACAGCCAAGACCCATTCTCCAATTTTTATCAATTCAGAATCTCCAAATGGAATATAATTTAAGGGTGATTTTGATTCAATTTTTAAAACAGCAATATCAGTGTAGGGATCTGAACCAACTAGCAAAGCCTTGTATGCCTTATTGTTATTTATTGTTACCTCTATTTCACTAGCCCCCTCGATAACATGTTCATTAGTTATAATATACCCGTCAGGAGAAATAATTACACCCGATCCACTTCCAATTTTTTTTGGTGCAGATTCTCCATAAAAATTATAAAGCCAACTTTTAGAATCTTCTATATAGTTACTCGTGTTTTTTATATGAACTACGGCGTTTATTGTTTTATTAGCAGCTATTGTGAAATCAGTTTCGTTAGCTCCATTGCTAATATGATTTATGGGAATTTCAGTTTGATAACTGTAAACAACTTTATCATCTTCAACATTTAGTTTTTTGAAAATAAAAATTGTGATTAGGCTACTTAAACATCCAACGACAATTAATTTAAATAAAGATTTCATAGGTATTACTTTTGTTTTCACAAATTTAACAAGTTAGATTTATGCCTAGCAATCTTTAACTAGTTTTTAACTATTTTTGAAATCATATGAGATTAAATTTTTATAAATATCATGGAGCTGGAAATGATTTTATTATCGTAGACGAAAGAACTAATAACAATATCTTTTCAAAAAAGTTTGTAAAGGAAATATGTGATCGAAAAACAGGTATAGGTTCTGACGGTTTCATACTGTTAAAAAATAACTTGAATTACGATTTTGAAATGATATATTATAATTCAGATGGTGAAAAAAGTACTATGTGTGGAAATGGTGGAAGATGCATAGTTCATTTTGCTTTTTTTTTAAAAATAATCAAAAATAAAACTACTTTTTTGGCAATAGATGGTCCACACAATGCTAAAATAGTAAATGATTCAAAAGTAATTTTACAGATGAACGACATTGAAAAAATAATTAAAAAAAAGAATCACACATTTATTAATTCTGGATCTCCTCATCATATTATTGAAAAAGCTGAAATCAATTCGATTGATATTAAAAAAGTAGGTTCAAAAATTAGATATTCTAAAACTTACGAGTTAAAAGGAGTTAATGTAAATTTTATCAAAAAAATATCTTCTACAGAATTTGAAATTAGAACTTATGAGAGAGGTGTTGAGAATGAAACTCTATCATGTGGTTCTGGAGCTGTAGCATCAGCAATTACCATGTACAACAATAAAAGAACAAATCATAATAGAATTAAAATCAAAACCTTAGGAGGTGATCTAATGGTTTCCTTTAATTTTAATAAAATTTATTCAGGAATTTTATTAGAGGGTCCAGTTAAACAAGTTTTTAATGGTACAATTAATTTATACAAATGAATATTTTTCTTCGCAATCTTAAAGATTCTGATACTAATATTCTTCTGAAAACAGAAAATGATGAAAGTATTTGGCCTTGTTCAATTCAAGACAAGCCTTTTGAAAGAGGAACAATTAAAAATTATATTAAAAATGCTTCAGCTCAAACTGTAAAAAAAGCAAAACAAAAAAGATTTGTTATTTCGTCGGATGATATAAATGTTATTGGGTTTATTGATGTTTTTAAATATGATGCAAATAAACTTAAAGCTTTTGTGGGTATTATTATTTTAGATGAGTATCGTCAAAAAGGTTTTGGTTATGATTCTATCCAGCTTTTAGAATATTATTGCTTGAACCAAATTGGGATTAATAAGTTATATGCATCCATAGATTCAAACAATATAAAAAGTATTAAATTGTTTTCGAAATCTGGTTTTGTTAAAAAAAATAATGAACTGTATGAAAAAATATTAAATGAATAAATTAATTCGTAGATTTTTTTTAAATCTTATTCCCTTTTTCTTAATAACAGGAGTTTTTTTCAGTTATAGATTTTACTTTACTTTTTTTGCTATTAATACAAATTTTGATTCAGAAAAAATTAAAATTTACATTGAGCCAAATTCTAATTTTAATGATCTTACAAATAAGCTAAGTGAAAATCTTAAATCTTTATACTATTTTAATTTAGCTGCAGAAAAAAAAGGCTACTCAACTCGAGTTAATCCTGGTATATTTTTTATTCCTAAGCAAAGTAACAATAACGACATAATCAATATTTTAAGAAGTAAGGGTGAGACTGTTAAGGTTGTTTTTAATAATCAGGAAAGACTAGAAAATCTAGCTGGAAGAATTTCAAAACAAATTTTCACAGATAGCATATCGTTATTAAGAGCTTTTAATAATAAAATTTTTAATATTGAAAATGGTTTTGATTCACAAAATTCCATATCCATGTATTTACCTAACACTTATGATTTTTTCTGGGACACAAGCCCAGAAGAATTTAGGAATAAAATGTTTGATTTTTACAATATCTTTTGGAATACTCAAAGAATATCAAAAGCAAAAAAAATTGGTTTATCTAAACAAGAGGTTTCTGTTCTTGCTTCAATTGTTCAGAAAGAATCCGTAATGAAAGATGAAAGACCCAGAATTGCTGGTGTTTATTTAAATAGACTAAAAAAACGTATGAGACTTCAAGCGGATCCTACAGTTATTTTTGCTCTAAAAAAACAAATTGGAAATTTTAATAAAAAAATAAGGAGAGTATTGTATAAAGACTTAAAAATAAAATCTCCCTACAATACTTATAGAAACAAGGGACTACCTCCAGGACCGATATGTATGCCAGATTTAGATGCAATTGATGCTGTTCTAAATGCTGAAAATCATCAATTTTTATACTTTGTTGCTGATCCTGAAAATAGAGGGTATCATCTTTTTGGAAAAAACTTAAAAGAACATAATTCTAATAAAAAAAAATATGTTCGCTGGATAAATAAAAAAAAAGTTTACAGATAAACCCCACTGTTAATTATAAAAATAGAAGGATGTTTATTAAAATCTTCTTTACTTAATCTTTTCCAATCACCAACTGATTTACTTCTAATTTCTTCAGAATCAAGACTTATGTCAGTAGCAATACATAATATAGTTGAGCTTGCTAAGACAGCGAGAAAGTCAACAAATAATGAGTTATTTCTGTAAGGTGTTTCAATAAATATTTGCGATTGATTTTCATTAAAAGCTCTTTTTTCAAAAAATTTAATTTTTTTTATTCTTTCTTTTTTGTCTATTGGTAAGTATCCGTTAAATGCAAAATTTTGGCCATTCATTCCTGATGCCATTAAAGCCAAAAGGATAGAGGAAGGACCAACTAAAGGTTTAGTTATTATATTAAGACTATGTGCTTTTGAAGTAACTGAGGCTCCTGGATCTGCAATTCCAGGACATCCAGCATCCGACATCAATCCAACTGATTTACCTTTGAAACATATATTTAAAAAAGAATCAGATTCAATTAATGATGTATTTTTTTTTAAGGAGTAAAAGATTATATCTTCTTGAGGTTTATTTGGACAAAGTAGCTTAATAAATTTTCTAGCTATTTTTTCATTTTCAACTATAAAATATTTTAATTTTTCAACTACCACCTTAACTTGAAAAGGAATACAATTATCAATTTGATTACTCCCAATTGTTGTTGGAATCAAATATAAACAACCTTTTTTATCCATTTTTATAAATTTAGATTTCAATTAATAAGTTTAACGATGCAATTAATTTACGTTTGCATCAGGGAAAGTTTATTAAATATAAAAAGATGATGAAATAAAAAGTAATCAAAAAACAAACTATTTTATAGAAACAGGATAGGTGGTTGTAGTTATATTGTAAGTTTTTGATTTAAGTCTTCAACATATTTTCGAAATTGCTTATCAGTAAAACTTAGATTATCTACAGTTTTGCATGCATGGAGTACAGTTGCGTGATCTCTTTTTCCAATTTGAGAACCAATACTAGCAAGTGAAGCTTTTGTGAATTTTTTAGCAAAATACATTGCAAGTTGCCTAGCTTGAACAATGTGTCTTTTTCTCGTTTTTGATTGAAGTGTAGAAACATCCATTTGAAAATATTCGGATACTATTTTTTGAATGTAATCAATAGACACTTCGCGTTTAGTATTTTTCACAAATTTATTTACAATTTCTTGTGCTAATTGAATAGTAATTTCAATTTTATTGAAAGATGATTGAGCAATCAAGGAAATTATTGCTCCCTCTAATTCACGAATATTAGAACTAATATTTTTTGCAACATATTCTATAATATTGTCCTCTATCTTTACACCATCATTAAATAATTTATTTTTAATTATGGATACTCGAGTTTCAAAATCAGGAGACTGTAACTCAGCTGAAAGCCCCCACTTGAATCTAGATAATAATCTTTGCTCGATATCTTGCATGTCAACAGGTGCCTTATCAGATGTAAGAATTACTTGTTTGCCATTTTGATGGAGATGATTGAAAATATGAAAAAACACATCTTGAGTACCTGACTTTCCACTTAAAAACTGGACATCATCAACAATTAAAACATCAATTACTTGATAAAAATGAATGAAATCATTTCTAGAATTTTTTTTAACTGATTCAATATATTGTTGTGTGAATTTTTCTGCTGAGATATACAATACAGTTTTATCAGGATATTTATCTTTAATTTCGACTCCAATAGCGTGAGCTAAATGGGTTTTACCTAAGCCTACACCCCCAAAAACCAATAGTGGGTTGAAAGATGTGCCCCCAGGCTTATTTGAAACTGCTTGTCCAGCAGATCTTGCAAGTCTATTAGCATCTCCTTCTAGAAAATTATCAAAATTATAATTCGGGTTGAGTTGCGATTCAATTTGTAAATTACGAATACCCGGAATAATAAAAGGGTTTTTAAGCTCATGACTTCTTGAAGTGAGAGGAGCTGAAACATCTTGAGGTTTTATAGAATCTCTGTTGTTGCTTGGAATACTTTCAGTAAAGGGTTGCTTATTTCCAAAAGTATTTTCCATTTTTATTACATAAACTAATCGCGCGTCAGGGCCCAATTGTTGTACTAATACCGATTTTAAAAGACTCACGTAGTGTTCTTCTAACCACTCATAAAAAAATTTACTAGGAACCTGAATACTTAAAACATTATCAGTTAGCTTAACTGCTTGGATTGGCTCAAACCATGTTTTAAATGCTTGGGGTTGGATATTATCTTTTATAAAAGATAAACATTTATTCCAAACCTCAATTTTAACAGAATCCATTTATTTATTGTAATGTATGTGAATTTTAAACTAACTATTTAAGCTAAACAAATATTGATTAAAACTTTTTAAAAAAAAAGTCACTTTACTATTGATTTTTAAAAATTTTTTAGTGACATTAAGGGTCATAATCATTAGTTCCAAAAAACGTACACAATATATAATTTTTGTTGTGAAAATGAAATATTTATCTGAACCTTTTCGAGTTAAATATTCTGATACTGATCAAATGGGTTTTATGCATCATTCTAATTATTTAAGATTTTTTGAGAATGCCAGAATTTCATGGCTCAGAGATCTTGGTGTTTCATACAAAAAAATGGAAAATGATGGAATAATAATGCCAGTTGTCTCATCATCTTTAAAACATATAAAGCCTTCTTTTTTTGATGATGAATTATTTATTGAAATAATTTTAATTAAGCCTCCAAAGGCTTCCTTAGAATTCTTATATAAGATTTTTAATCAAGACAGTGAGTTAATTTGTAAAGGATCTACTAAACTTGCTTTTCTTAGTTCAAAAACACAAAAACCAATAAGGTGTCCTGAAATGATTTATAATTTATTTGCAAAATAATTTATTGAACAGTAAAGTGAATCTTTTGAAATAGTTTTTTTATGCCATCTTATTTTATTAATTGAGGGTGATTTTATTCCATCATTTATTTCAATTTCTCCAACAAAACATCTGATTTCATCCCAAAAATTACTATCAATAAACTTTTGAATTGTTTTTCTTCCACCCTCTACTAAAATTGAATTCACTTTGTTTTTGTAGAGACTAGATAAAATTTCTTGAATACTTTCTTTAAAGTTTATCTGAATATTGTTTTTTCCAATAATTTCTGTTTTAATATCAATAAAATGATAAATTTTTTTATGTTTTGAAAGTAAAGTTAAATTAGAGTTTAGCCTATTGTTTGGGTCAATTACTATTGGATTTGGTGAATTTCCCCGCCAGTATCTTGTAGTTAATTCTGGATTATCATTATTTGCTGTATTTACACCTATTGCTATGGTATCTTCTTCCGACCTCCATTTATGAGTAATTTGTTTAGATTCTTCTGATGTTATCCAAAAAACTTTCCCTTTCTTTTGATCTTTTGGAGAAATAAAACCATCCTTGGATTCTGCCCATTTTAATATAATGTAGGGTCTATTTTTTTTATGAAAACAAAAAAATCTTTTATTTAATGCTATACATTCATTTTCTAAAACACCTACTTCAACTATTATATTATTATCTTTTAATTTTTGGATTCCTAAACCAGAAACTTTTGGATTAGGATCCTCAGAGCCAATTATCACGTTCGGAATTTTTGATTGGATTATTAAATCACTACATGGAGGAGTTTTTCCATAATGATTACATGGCTCAAGGTTAACATATAGTTTTGATTTTTCTAACAATTTTTTATTTATCACATTATTAATTGCTTCAACCTCAGCATGATTTCCCCCGTACTTGTCATGAAAACCTTCTCCTATAATTTTATTATTATAAACTATGACTGCACCAACCATAGGGTTTGGTGATGTTCTTCCTGACCCTATTTTAGCAAGTTGTAAACATCGCTTCATTAACAATTCTTCTTTCGTTGACATTTAATTGTTGTTTGTGTAATTTTAACACAAAATTAAATTAAAATTTGATTAGATGATAATTAGAGAAATTAATCACCAAGATGATTTGCAAATAGCAAAAATAATTAGAAGTGTGATTATTGAAATGAAAGCTCCTAAGACAGGGACTGCGTTTGCTGATCCTGAATTGAATTTTTTAAGTACTGCTTTTAGTGGATCCAGATCAAAATATTTCATCGTCGAAGAAAATAATAAAATATTTGGTGGAGCAGGAATAAATCCATTGAATCATTTTAAAGATTCCGTGTGTGAATTACAAAAAATGTATTTTTTAAAGGAAGGGAGAGGCAAAGGTTGGGGTGAGATTATGATTGAGAAATGTTTAAATCATGCTAGAAAAAATAATTTTAAGATATGCTATATTGAAACAATGAGTTTTATGAAAGCAGCACAAAAACTCTATCTGAAAAAGGGGTTTGAATATATAAAAAAGCCGTTGGGCAATACTGGTCACGTAAATTGTGATAGATGGATGATTAAAAATATAGAATGAATATAATCCAATTTAGAAATCAATTTCGTAAATCGTTGAGCTCTAAATTTGAGATCAATGAAATTGATTTTATTTTCAAAAAACTTTTAAATTACTTTTTCAATTTTGAATCAACCATAATTGGACTTAGTCCAAGACTTGAACTATCTGCTAGTCAAGAATTTAAATTAATTGAAGCCTTAAAGCTGATTAACAATAATTGCCCATTGCAATATGTAATTGGAAAATCAACATTTATGGATTTTGAAATTTATGTAGATTCAAATGTGTTAATACCGAGACCCGAAACTGAGGAATTGGTTAATTATGTATTGGGATCAACGAAAAATGATGATACAATATTTGATTTGTGTACAGGAAGTGGCTGCATTGCATTAGGTTTAAAAAATAAAAATTCATCTTTAAATGTTACAGGTATTGATATATCAAATGATGCCATTTTAATTGCAGTTAAAAATTCTGAAAAATTAAATTTAAATATTAATTGGATAGTAGAGGATTTAAAAAAAATTATAACCAAAGATGCTTCGATTGATATAATTGTTGCTAATCCACCATATGTTCACCCTAATGAAAAAGAAATAATGCATTCTCGCGTTTTAAACTTTGAGCCACACATGGCTATTTTTACTCCTAAAAATGATCCAACATATTATTATAAGTATTGTATTAATTTTGCTAAAAAAAGCTTGAAAGTAGGAGGAAAACTTTTTTTTGAAATAAATCCTTTTTATGCTAAAGAAATTGAAACGCTATTGGTAAATTCAAATTTTAATAATATCGATATTAAACTTGATGTTTATGGTAAAAAAAGGATGTTAAGTTCCCAAAGAAATGGATAAAAATTTTAAGGCCGAAATTTTAAAACTTAGAGAAGAAATTCATCATGCAAATTATCTTTACTATATCAAAGATATTCCTGTTATATCAGATTTTGATTTTGATCAAAAGTTAAGAAAACTAGAAAATCTTGAAAAAAATTACCCAGAATTAGAAGATTTAAACTCTCCAACCAAAAGAGTTGGAGGTGGAGTCTCAAAAAGTTTTGAAACAAAGAAACATAATTATCCCATGTATTCTCTTGACAACACTTATTCTAAGAAGGAGGTAAGTGATTGGGTCGCAAGGGTCAGAAAAGTTGTAGGAGATGATGTTAATTTAAGTTTTAGTTGTGAATTGAAATATGATGGTGCATCAATTAGTTTAACCTATGAAAATGGTAATTTAGTTCAGGCTCTCACAAGAGGTGATGGGATTCAGGGAGATGATATTTCTAATAATGTAAGAACTATTAAAACTATTCCTTTAGTTCTTAACGGAGATTACCCAAATTTTTTTGAGATTAGAGGTGAGATTTTAATGCCCAAAAAAGTATTTGAAGACTTGAATAAGAGACGAGAAAATGAGGGATTACCCTCTTTTATGAATCCAAGAAATACCGCTTCTGGATCATTAAAAATTAAGGATAGTAGTATTGTTGCAAAGCGAAAATTAATATGTTATTTATATTCTGTTATATCAAAAAACGACAAATTTTCTTCTCAATCCGAGGCTCTTTCAAAAGCAAGATCTTGGGGCTTCAATGTTCCTAAAGAAGTAATACATGCTTACGATTTAGATTCTGTTTTTACCTTTTTAGATAGATGGGATAACCTTCGTCACAATTTACCTTACGAAATAGATGGTATAGTTATAAAAATTAATAATATTGAACTCCAAAATAAATTAGGTTATACTTCTAAGTCGCCAAGATGGGCTATTGCCTTCAAGTATAAAACTGAGCAAACAACAACTCAACTCAATGGGGTCACTTACCAAGTCGGAAGAACTGGATCAATCACTCCAGTTGCAGAGTTGGAACCCATTTTGATATCTGGAACAATAGTTAAACGCGCCTCCTTGCACAATGCCAATCAAATTGAAAAGTTAGATGTTAGAATTGGAGATTTTGTAGTTATTGAGAAAGGGGGGGAGATTATTCCAAAAATTGTTGGAGTTGATGAAAAAAGAAGATCCAAAGAATCTTTAAAAATTTCATTTATTGAAAATTGTCCTGATTGTCAAACGGCTCTCTTCAGAAAGGATGGTGAGGCTAATCATTATTGTTTGAATTTATATGGCTGTAAACAGCAAATCATTGGTTCTATTCAGCATTTTGTTTCCAGAAACGCAATGGATATTGAAGGTCTTGGAGGTGAAACTATTTCATTATTATATGAATCAGGTTTAGTCAAATCAATTGCGGATTTATATGATCTAAAGGAGCGTGATCTTTTAAAACTAGATAGGATGGCTGATAAATCTGTATCCAATATTCTTGAAGGATTAGAAAAATCTAAAAATCAGCCTTTTAACAAAGTTCTATTCGGATTAGGCATTCGGTATGTTGGAGAAACTGTTGCGAAAAAAATAACGAACTCTATAAATAGCATTGATAAATTAAAAAAATGTTCTTTTGAGGAATTAATTTTAATTGATGAAATAGGAGACAGAATTGCAGAAAGTTTAATCGATTATTTCAAATCAGAAAACAAATTAATCCTCATTGATAGAATGGTATCCTCAGGCCTCCAATTCCAAAAGGAATCTAATGACAAACCATTGTCAAAAAAACTTAATGGACAAAAAATTGTGATTTCTGGAATTTTTACTAGCCATACTCGAGATCAAATAAAACAAATTATACTTGAAAATGATGGAGAAATTATTTCAAGTATTTCAAAAAAAACTAGTTATTTAATTGCTGGAGAGAATATGGGTCCTTCAAAATTAAAACAAGCAAAATTATTTAATATCCCTATAATAAGTGAAACACAATTTATTCAAATAATTAATGACTGACTTAGTAAAAAATACTTTAAAAAAATTTATTTTGAATTTAATTTATAAAACTAAATTAAAAAATAAATCTAAAAAAAATTTTAATAAATTTTCCAATATAAATCCTTCAATTTGTGTAATCGTTGACTCAAGACTAAATATAGGCTTAAAAGATTTAGATTTTTTAAATGAGGTTTTTAAAATTAGTGATGAAGCTATAACATTTTTATGGTATAAATCACATATTAATCGTGACCTCCCAAATCACTTTAATTTTGTAAGAAATGATATTAGTTTTAGTGGTAATGTTACTAATTCGATTTTTAATAATAACTATGATCTTTTATTAAATTTGTATCAAAAAAATAGTGTTTCCATGAAATTATTAAGTTTGAATGTGAGAAACAACTTTTCAATTGGTTTCACACCGGTTGATATTGAATTAAACGATATAGTGTTTGATTTTGACATTCAAGACATTAAATTATTTAGAAAAGAACTCATAAAATATTTAAAAATAATAACAAACTAGTGAGTTTAATTGGACATGGTGTTGCAGTTGTTACACCTTTTAACAAAAAGGGTGATATAGACTATGAGGCTCTTGAGAAGCATGTAAATAATCTTATTATTTCTCAAGTTGATTACCTGGTAGTTCTTGGGACAACTTCCGAAGTCTCAACACTATCTGTTTTAGAACAAATTGAAATCTCAGAATTTATTGTTAAAATAAATAAAAATAGACTTCCTCTGGTTATTGGGGTTGGCGGAAATGACACTTCCTCAGTGGTTCATAGTTTTAACAAATTTAATTTATCAAATTTCCAATCAATTTTATCAATTTGTCCATATTATAATTTGCCAAATCAAAGAGGATTATTTAAACATTTTATAGAAATATCAAAAAAATGTCCAATACCAGTTGTGATATATAACGTTCCATCACGAACAGGCATAAATATTGAACCTAATACTGTTTTTGAATTATTAAAAAAGAGCTCTAATATCATTGGAATTAAAGAGGCTAGTAACCTTAAAAATCAAATGGAAGAATTAATTAAATTTTCTTCAAATAATTTCCAGATCATTTCTGGAGACGACAATACAGCAATCGATTCAATTTTAGCTGGAGCATCAGGTGTCATATCCGTTATAGGTAACGCTTTTCCGTTTCAAACTAATAAGTTGGTGAAACTCTCACTCTCCAATGATGTATTTAAAGCTTCAAAAAAGCGAAATGAACTAAAAAGAATTAATACATTAATTTCTAAGTTAGGAAACCCTGCTGGAATTAAGTGCTTAATATCTCAACTTGGTATTTGTGAAAACATATTAAGATTACCTCTTGTTCCAGTATCTGAGGAAGAATTTAATAAAATTAAAATCGAACTAAATACTTTATCTATAAACTAAAACCATATTACATTTATTTTTATCCACTTAATAAATAATGTTTTGTTAATTTTACGGGATGATTGGTTTTAAAAAACATACAAAATACATCTTTACAATTTTAATATTTAATTTTTTTGGTTGCAATGATTATCAAAAAATACTTAATAGTGATGATAGTAACAGTAAATATCGTGCAGCAGAAAAATACTATAATGAAGGGGAGTATAGGAGGGCAAATAGGCTTTTCGAACAAATTGAATCAAAATATAGAGGAAAGCCTCAGGCAGAAAGAGTGATATTTTTTCTTGCAGACTCGTACTTTCATACTAAAAGTTATGTTTTAGCCGCTTATGAATTTGAGAAGTTTTCTAAATCTTATCCTAAGAGTCAAAGACTTCAACAAGCACTTTTTTTAGAAGCAAAATCATATTACCAAATGTCTCCTGAATATAGTTTAGACCAGGATGACACCAAAACTGCTCTTGAAAAGTTCCAAATATTTATAAATAAATTTCCTAAATCAGAATTCTTAGACGAAGCAAACGTATTAGTAGTAGAACTACAAACTAAATTAGAGAAAAAAGATTTTGAGGTTTCAAAGCAATATTACACAATAAGAGATTATAAGTCTGCAATTAGATCTTTGGATAATTTTATTTCAGAATATCCAGGAACATCTTTTAGAGAAGGAGCTATGTATTATGAGTTTTTATCAACATATGAAATTGCAATTAATAGCGTTATTAATAAACAAGAAGATCGTTTAAATGAACTCTTAATTTTGTATAAAAATATTCTCCGATATTACCCAGAAACTATTTATGAAGAGGATTTAAATCAAAAATATAATTTCATAAATGACACATTGGAGTCATTTAAAAATAAAATAACTAAATAAAATTATGACAAAATATAGAAATTCTAAAGCAGCACTAAGTTCGAAAACTTACAATAGAGAATCAATTGAATCAGCAACTGAAAATATATATGAAGCTTTATCAATTATTGCAAAAAGATCTTCTCAAATCAATCTTGATATAAAAAAAGAACTTCATGAAAAATTAGAGGAGTTTGCTACACATAATGATAGTTTGGAAGAAATTTTTGAAAACAAGGAGCAGATAGAAGTTTCGCGTTTTTACGAAAGATTACCAAAGCCTCATGCAATTGCTGTTGAGGAATGGTTAAATGATAATATATATTACCGTAACACCGACGAATCTAAATCCTAATATGTCGTCGCTTGAATCCAAAAAAATACTTCTAGGTATTACGGGTGGTATAGCGGCATACAAAACCCCTATTTTAGTTAGACTATTAAAAAAAGCTGGTGCTGAAGTAAAAATAATTTTAACTAATTCAGCAAAGGATTTTGTTTCTCCATTAACACTTCAGGTACTTTCTCAAAACCCTGTTTTAACTAGTTTTACTGAAGAAAAACATGACAATCCGCAATGGAATAATCATGTCGAATTAGGCAATTGGGCTGATTTATATTTAATTGCACCAGCAACATCAAATAGTTTATCCTCAATGGCAAACGCTAAATGTAACAATTTACTTGTTGCCACATATTTATCAGCGACATGTCCTGTACTTATTGCTCCAGCTATGGATTTAGATATGTATTCACATCCTGCAAATAAAAAAAATATTAAAAAACTAACTTCGTATGGAAATATTATCTTTCCAGTAGGAGAAGGTTTTTTAGCTAGTGGTTTGCATGGAAAGGGAAGAATGATTGAGCCTGAACAAATATTAAAAAAACTAATTTCACACTTCAATAGATCTATGCCATTGTTAGGAAAAAAAATTTTAATAACAGCTGGTCCAACTTATGAGCCTATTGATCCTGTTCGTTTTATTGGAAACCATTCGTCTGGTAGAATGGGTTACGAGTTAGCCAAAAAAGCTTATAACCTAGGAGGTATAGTGAAGTTGATAATTGGTCCTAATAGTTTAGAATTTGATTCTTTTAGAGGAGATATAATAAATGTTGTCACGGCATCTGAAATGTTTGACAAAGTGATCTCTAATTTCAATGAAACGGATATTTTTATATCAGCAGCTGCAGTAGCTGACTTCACCCCTGAAAACAAATTTCAGGACAAAATTAAAAAAGAGAATAATCTTGATTCAGTTAATTTAATCCCAACAAAAGATATATTATTTGAAATGGGTAAGATAAAAAAGAATCAAATATTAATTGGATTTGCTCTTGAAACTGACAATGAAATAAATAATGCTACCAGCAAGATCAAAAACAAAAATCTTGATGCAATAATTGTAAATTCATTAAACGACAAAGGTGCAGGTTTTGGATATGAAACAAATAAAATAACATTTATTAAAAAAAATGGTACTCTAAAGTCTTTCGAATTAAAAAGTAAATCCGATGTAGCTAAAGACATTTTTAACGAAATCATTAAAATTAATGACTAGATTATTATTGTTTTTATGTATTTTATTAAACTCATTAAACTCTTACAATCAAGAGATTAGATGTGAAGTGTTAGTCAATTCTGATCTAGTTAATCAAACCAATCAACAAATATTTGTAACTCTTCAAAAATCTATTCAAGAATTCATGAATTCTCAAGTATGGACTTCTCAGAATTGGAATGTTGAGGAAAGAATTAATTGTAGTATTATTATTAACTTAACAAGTTATAGTGGTAATAATTTTAAGGGTACACTTCAGGTTCAATCTCAAAGACCGATATATGAATCTAATTACAATAGCCCCATTTTAAATTTTCAAGATTTAGATTTAAATTTTTCATCTGAGGAATTTCAGCCTTTATTTTATAACACAAATAGATTTGACTCAAATCTAATATCTATTTTAAGTTTTTATGCTTATTTAATTATAGGTTTAGATTCTGACTCATTCAAACCTCAAGGAGGTCAGACTTTTTATGTGCAAGCTCAGAAAATTTCAAATCTAGCTCAACAAACTAAAAATAGTGGTTGGATTTCAAGTGGAAATAGAAAAAATAGATATTGGCTTATCGACTCAATTCTTTCTAAAACTTTCGAAGAATTTAGAACTACTAATTACCAATATCATAGAATGGGTTTAGATATGATGACTACAGATCAATTTGAAGCTAAAACTAATATTGCAAATAGTCTTTTAAACTTTAACGAATTAAATAAGCGTCGCCCTAATTCTTTCTTAATTCAATTATTTTTTGATGCTAAATCTCAAGAAATAGTTAATATTTTTTCTGAGGGAGTTGCAATAGATTTAGATGCCACGAAGCAGACTTTGAAAAGAGTTGCGCCTTTTTTTAATAATAAATGGAAGGAAATAAAGGGCTAAATTTTATTATACTCATTATCTAACATATATTTGGAAGTATAATTTAATGTTTTGTTAAAAAAAATTTCTATTTCTAATTTTGCCATAATTGACTCTCTAGAAGTGTCATTTTTAGACGGAATGACATCTGTTACTGGAGAAACCGGTGCAGGTAAATCTATTATTCTTGATGCCTTATCCTTAGTTTTAGGAAAGCGTGCAGACTTAAATTACTTGAAAGATTCTTCCGTAAAATGTATAATTGAAGCAAGTTTTGATATATCAAATTATAATTTGAAGGGATTTTTCACCTCTGAAGATTTGGATTATTATGAAGAAACTATTTTAAGAAGAGAATTAATCCCATCTGGTAAATCAAGATCATTTATAAATGATACTCCGGTTACGCTTGATTTACTGAATAGAATAAGTTCAAGTTTAATTGATTTCCATTCTCAAAACGAAACTCTAAAATTATTTTCAAATTTTTTTCAATTTAAATTTTTAGATTCATTATCTGAGAATACAAATTATTTAAAGGAGTATAGAGCTCAATATTTAGAATTTAACTCATTAACTAATTCTCTCAAAAATCTTATAAAAACTAAAGATTCAAGTGTTAAAGAATTAGACTATCAAAAGTTCTTATTTCAAGAGTTAGATTCTTTACGATTAGAAGAGGATACTTTGTCTAAAATTAAATTAGAAGTAGCAGAATTGAGTAATGTTTCTGAATTTAAAGATAAACTTTCAGCATCAATTAAATTATTGAATTCAGACGAAGAAGGGATACTTACCAGGTTATCTGATGTGTTAAATAATATTAAATCTATCCAAAGGTTTTCAGTTAAATTCAAGGAATACAATTTTAGAATTGAATCATTAGATACCGAATTAAAGGATATTTTATTTGACTTTGAGAATATTTCGGAGACTTTGGAGTACAATCCAGCACTATTAAATGACAAAAATTTAGAACTTGATAATATCTATTCAATTTTAAAAAAACATAATGTTTCTTCAGTTGAAGAGTTAATTTTAATAAAAAATGATTTATCAAAAGTTTTTTTTGATTCAAATTCGTTATCAAAAAAAATTGAAAAAACTAAAGACTTACTTACTAAACAAAAATCATTACTATTTACAATTTCTT
This sequence comes from Candidatus Marivariicella sp., assembly GCF_983056325.1. NCBI lineage: Bacteria > Pseudomonadati > Bacteroidota > Flavobacteriia > Flavobacteriales > Flavobacteriaceae > Candidatus Marivariicella > Candidatus Marivariicella sp. The sequence continues at coordinate 93,124 of NZ_CEZOWA010000002.1, forward strand.
CAAAAATTCATAAAAATAGAGCAAAATCCATACCGCAAATTGAAAACAAACTTAAAGATGTTGTTTTAAAGTTAGGAATGAAAAATACTAGTTTCAAGTTAAATTTGATAAAATCAAATGATTTTAATGAATTTGGAAATGATAATTTGGAATTCTTGTTTTCTTCTAATATTGGATCAGTTCATAAACCAATACAGAAAATCGCTTCTGGTGGAGAACAGTCTAGAATTATGCTTTCTATTAAATATTTAATGTCAAAATTTAATAATCTTCCTACAATAATTTTTGACGAAATTGATTCAGGTGTCTCAGGTTCGGTTGCTAATGAAATTGGAATGTTAATGAAAACGATGTCTAATTCAACTCAAGTCATTGCAATCACGCATATTCCTCAGGTAGCAGCTAAAGGAAATAATCATATTAAAGTTTTTAAACAAGTTTTAAAAAATGATACAATTACTAATTTAAAAGTGTTAAGTGAAAGTGAAAGAGAAGATGAAATTGCATTAATGCTTTCTGGAAAAAAAATCACAATCAGCGCTAAAGATCATGCACGAGAATTACTAGATTAATATATATTTGTGAAAACATTTAATATGTCTTACAAAATTTTAAGAGGAAAAAAGGGAATTGTTTTTGGTGCCTTGGACGAAAATTCAATTGCTTGGAAAACAGCTGAGGCAATTGTTGATGCAGGGGGTGAAGTTATTCTGACAAATGCTCCAGTTGCCATAAGAATGGGAAGCGTAAATAAACTTGCTGTAAAAATTAATGCTCCCCTAATATCAGCTGATGCTACATCTATAAAAGATCTTGAAAATTTAGTTGATTTAACAATCAAGCATTTTGGTGGAAAAATAGATTTTGTTTTACACTCGATAGGAATGTCAGTTAACGTAAGAAAGGGTAAACATTATACAGACTTAAACTATGATTGGATGCAAAAAGGTTGGGATATATCAGCTGTATCCTTTCATAAATTAATGCAAACTTTGTTTAAAATGGATGCAATGAATACTTGGGGCAGTATTCTGGCTTTAACTTATATTGCTGCTCAAAGAACTTTTCCGAATTATAATGATATGGCTGATAATAAGGCATATTTAGAATCCATAGCTCGTAGTTTTGGATATTTTTTTGGAAAAGAAAAAAAAGTAAGAGTAAATACAATTTCTCAATCTCCAACCATGACTAAGGCAGGAGAGGGAGTTAAAGGCTTAGATGGGTTTTTGAAATATGCAGAAAAAATGTCTCCCTTAGGAAATGCTTCTGCTGAAGATTGTGCTAAATATACAGTTATGATGTTTTCTGATTACTCAAGAAAAGTCACATTACAAAACTTATTTCATGATGGAGGTTTTTCAAATGTGGGTGTAAGTCAAGATATTATTGATTCACTTGATTGATAATAAGACTAAAGAATGAATATTAAAATTTCTGATAACGAGTTGTCAAATTCTTTGGTTAGAAAACAGAAGTTAAAACTGTTTTTAATTTTCACATTAATTTCTTTCTTTTTTTGGGGTATAACAAAATTTTCTAAAAATTATTCTGCACTTGTTTATTTTGATGTTAATTTTGAAAATATTCCAGAATTAATTGTCGTAGAGTTAGACTATATGAAAATCGAGGGTTATATTAAGGCTTCTGGTTTTCAATTACTTCTTTATAGATTATTTCCAAAAAAAATTAATGTCGATATATCTATTGCGAATTTTAAAGATTCGAAGGGAGTAGTTGACTTAATATCTCAACGGAGATTACTTGATGATCAAATAAGTGGAAGTTTTCTTGGCTTTGAAAATGATAAATTATTCTTTAATTACTCTAAATTTAGCACCAGAAAAATAAGAGTAAAAATTAATTCTGACTTAAGTTATGCTGCTGGATTCAACAATATTAGTGATTCAAGAATATACCCAGACTCTGTTTATGTTTCAGGTCCAGAATCAATTCTTAATAATCTCGAATTTGTAGAAACAGAAATAATAAAAAAACAAAACTTATCAGATGATTTTGAATTAGTAGTTTCTATTCAAAATATTCAGTCTATAATAAGTATAAAACCAAATAAAGTTACTTTTAACGAGTCTATTAGAAAATTCACTGAACAACAGTTTGATGTCTTTATTAATATTATTAACAAACCTGACAGTATTATAATTAAATTATTCCCTGAAAAGGTATCTATTGTTTCTTTATTTCCATTTGATTTAATTGAAAATGTTAAAAGCAATGATTTTGAATTTATCTTTGATTATAACACAACTGAAAATGGAAAGTTTGAAAGTGTCCCTGTTAAACTTATTAATTCACCAAAATTTTCAAGAAATGTTCGATGGGAGCCAAAGACTATCTCATATCTTATAAAAAAATGAAAACTGTTTGTATTACAGGTGGTATTGGAAGTGGGAAAACAAAAGCTTTAAGTTTTTTTGAAAGCAAAGGAATACCTTGTTATAATTCAGATCAGCAAGCCAAACTTTTAATAAACACAAATTCAATTATTAAATCTAAAATCAAAGAGTATTTTGGAAACGAGATATATGAGTTTGATAAAATAGATTCCAAAGTTTTATCTAGAAGAGTATTTAATAACATTGATGATCTTAAGAAGTTAAATTCAATTGTTCATCCATTCGTTAATAAAAATTTTATCAAATTCAAGAATGAGAATGAATCTCCTTTAATTTTTAAAGAATCTGCAATTTTATTTGAATCAAAGGCTAATATTTTATGTGACTATATTGTTTTAATAACCGCTCCAAAAATTAACAGAATAGAAAGGGTTGTTAAAAGAGACTTGGTTGATTCAGAGCAAGTTGAAGTTCGAATTTCAAGACAGTGGTCCGATGAAAAAAAATCTCGATTAGCCAATAAAGTAATTATTAATATTGATTGGGATAAAACAATTTTAGATTTAGAAAAATTATTAATTGATCTAAAAAATAAATTTAATATCACAGATTAACAATAAATTGGGATTTAATATCTAAATTTTTAGTGATTTTTGTAATTATTAATTGATTTGATTTGAAGAAAGATTACTTTATTGTTCTAGTTTCACTCATGTTGCTTTCAATTGTTGGGGTAATTGCTGTGCAGGCATATTGGATAAAAACATCATACAATAATAAAGAAGAAGCATTTTCTTTGGCTGTTAATCAAGTTCTTGAATCTGTATCTATTGAAGTTCAAAATAGAGAACTTGATGATTATATTATGGCTTATGAACGTTTGATAGATTCAGTTGGTAAGCCTAATGACTCGAATTTTACAGATGTATTTTTATTTCTTCCAGAAGAGAATACCACAAATTTATCAACTTTTTTTGCTTACGGAATTTTACAAGAGAATTATAAAATTAACGGATTAGATATTGATCCAAGGTTTGAAGGATTAAATACTTTATCAGATTATAAAAATGTTAATACAACTGCAATAATAAGTAACGATGTTTTTAATCGTGAAAACACAATGGTATCATCAGTTTCAAAATTAAAATCAGTAGAAAGAAGAAACCCTTTTGAGGTTGCTAAATACAGATCAATATTTATGCAATACATGGCTAATCTTCCAATTCATAAAAGGGTGAGTACACAGGAAATTTTATTTTTATTAAACAAAGGTCTTGATGATAAAAATATTAAGACACCATTTGAGTTTGGGGTTTATAATAATAAGTTGGCCACTAGAGTCAAATTAAACTCGTATAAAGAGGAAAATATAGGACCGCGTTACGCAACGCCAATATTGGTTGATGATACTGGAAGAAGTCCATACGAGTTAGTTGTATTTTTCCCAAAAAAAGAAAATTTCGTACTCTCCTCTTTAATTGGGGTAGCAGGATTATCGATAATACTAACCGTTTTTATAGTTTTAGTTTCATTTAGTGCACTTTATCAAATAATTCAACAAAAAAAAGTTGCAGTAATGAAAACTGACTTTATCAATAATATGTCTCATGAGTTTAAAACCCCAATTGCAACTATTGGCTTAGCAATTGATTCAATTTTAAATCCAAAATCAATTAATCAACCAAAAAAAATTAGGGAATATACTAAGATGATTAAAGAAGAAAATCATAGAATGTTAAAGCAAGTAGAAGATGTTTTGAGAATTTCACAATTAGAAAGAGGAACTCTTCAAATAGAAAAAAAAGTTATTAAAATTAATGATATAATAAATGATGCTATTAGTCATGTTTCTCTCATAATAAAAAGTAGAAAAGGAAATGTGGAGATCAATTTATCCAATGAAGACCATGCGATATTTGGTAACAGTAATCATTTAACAAATGTTTTTGTTAATATTCTAGATAATGCGATTAAATATTCAACAAAATCTCCACACATAAAAATAAGAAGTCTTGCCGATAAAAATAAAATATTTATTTCAATAGAAGACAATGGAATAGGGATGGATATTAATACACAGAAATTGGTATTTCAAAAATTTTATAGAGCTCAAACAGGTAATATACATGATATTAAGGGACACGGACTTGGTCTAACTTATGTTAAAAAAATCATTCAAGTCCATGAAGGACAGATTAATCTTAAAAGTAAAAAAGGAGTAGGCACAAAACTTGAAATATCAATTCCTTTATTTTTTAATAAATAAATACAAATGGAAAACAAAAAGATTTTAGTAGTTGAGGATGATGCGAATTTTGGAAGTATTCTAAGAGATTACCTTTCACTTAATAGTTATAATATTACTCTTGCCAAAAACGGAATTGAAGGTTATGAAAAATTTAAAAAAGATGATTTTGATTTGTGCATTCTTGATGTTATGATGCCATACAAAGACGGTTTTACTTTGGCTAAAGAAATAAGGGAAAAAAACAGTAATGTTCCAATTATTTTTTTAACAGCTAAGACTTTAAAAGAAGATATTTTAAAGGGCTTTAAGGTAGGGGGTGACGACTATCTTTCCAAGCCTTTTGATTCTGATGTCCTATTGGCTAAAATCAAAGCTATTTTGAATCGTCAAAAGGTAGTTGAAGATATTAATTCGGATGAATTTGAATTTAAAATCAGTAAATTTAATTTTAACTCAAAACTTAGATTATTGTCATTTATTGCAGAAGAAAATATTAAGTTATCCCCTAAAGAAAACCAATTACTAAGACTTTTGGTACTTCATTTAAACGATTTACTCCCTAGAGAAGTTGCATTAAATAAAATATGGAGAGATGATTCGTATTTTACTTCAAGAAGTATGGATGTTTACATTGCTAAGCTCAGGAAATATTTAAGTAGAGATTCTAATATTGAAATTGTTAATATTCATGGAGAAGGTTTCCGTTTATTAGTTAATGATTAATATTTTCTCGGATGAAAGTTTTTCATTACGGACTTAAGATACTTTGTATCCATATGAGCATATATTTCAGTTGTTGTTATACTTTCATGACCCATCATAACTTGTATAGTTCTTAAATCTGCTCCGTTCTCAAGTAGATGAGTTGCAAAAGAGTGTCTTAAGGTATGTGGACTAATTTTTTTAGCAATTTGAGCTTGCTCACCATATTTTTTAACTAATGTAAATATCATAGATCTGGTCAACTGTTTTCCATTTCTATTTAGAAATAAAATATCTGAATATAAAGGATTAACTTTCTTAAATATCCGGTGCTTTTTTAAGTATATTTCAATATGTTTTTTAGCATAATCTCCCATAGGCACTAGCCTTTGTTTATTTCCTTTTCCAATAACTTTTATTAAGTTTTCTTTAAAAAATAAATTTGATATAGTTAAGTTAACCAGTTCGCTTACTCTGAGTCCTGATCCGTACAATGTCTCTATGATTGCAATATTTCTATGACCTTGTTTTTCGGATATACTTATTACAGATAATAATTTTTCAATTTCTTGTATTGATAAAACCTCTGGAAGCTTTCTTCCCAATTTTGGAGCTTCTATTAAAACTGTTGGGTCATCTTTTCTGAGGTTCTCAAAACATAAATAATTAAAAAAACTTTTCAATCCAGAAATTCTTCTGGCCATTGAGTGAGAACTTTTATACTTAGCTTCTTCATATATGAAACTTTGGATTTCATCACTGTTTATATCTTTTGGCTCGTTTGTTTCAATATCTATATTGTAATATCTAATAATAGAATCTAAATCAAATAAATAACTTGTAATGGTATTTATTGATAAGCCTCTTTCAATCTTTAGGTAATTTTTATATTGTATTATTGCCGATTTCCAGACCATTAAATATTTTAAATAAGTACTCTTTAATAAAGAAAGTTAAATGTAGTATTTTTGTTAAAATGAAACGAATGAAAATCTCTATTATTAATGGTCCAAATTTAAATTTACTTGGCAAAAGAGAACCTAATATATATGGTTCAGTGACATTTGAAGACTATTTGAAGTCCTTAAAAAAAGAGTTTTCTAATATAGAGTTTGATTACTTTCAATCTAATATAGAAGGTGAAATTATTGATCAAATTCAACAAGTTGGTTTCTCTAGTGACTCAATATTATTAAACGCAGCAGCATACACACACACTTCAGTTGCAATAGGGGATGCTATTATGGCAATCGATTCGCCAGTAGTTGAGATACATATTTCAAATACTTTTTCAAGAGAGGATTTTAGACATAAGTCATACATAACACCTGTAGCTAAAGGATTAATTGTTGGTTTTGGAATAGATAGTTATAGGTTAGGTGTCTTAGGTGTCATAAAGTAAGATATTTAAAAACCAGTATAATTACAGAGGTAATTGCAAAACTAACTATAATTAAACCTTCATAGTAAGATGATTTACACCCCAAATCTTCCACATCTTATCACTATTGTTGTTTTTAAAATATTTTATAGAAATTTTATAAAGTGTTATAAATGATATAATGAAAATTGATAAGGAAAGAATTACTAAAGGTTGCACATATCTTAAAATTGAATTTTAAAGATGAATAACTTCTCCATAAGCCGCTGCAACTGATTCCATGACAGCTTCACTCATGGTTGGATGGGGATGAACTGTTTTTAAAACTTCATGCCCAGTAGTTTCAAGTTTTCTTGCTAAAACTGCTTCTGCAATCATATCAGTTACACCAGCTCCTATCATATGACATCCTAACCACTCACCATATTTAGCATCAAAAATAACTTTAACAAATCCGTCAGATGTCCCACTTGCCTGAGCTTTACCGGAGGCTGAAAAAGGAAACTTCCCAACTTTAATATCATAACCCTTATCTATTGCCTGAACTTCAGTTAGACCGACAGATGCAATTTCAGGATAAGAATACGTGCAACCAGGAATATTACCGTAATCAAGAGGTTCAATATTTTTCCCAGCTATCTTTTCAACACATAATATTCCTTCTGCAGAAGCTACATGAGCAAGTGCTTGACCACTTGTTACATCACCGATTGCGTAATATCCTGGGATATTTGTTTGATAAAAATCGTCAACTAATATTTTATCATTGTCTGTTATTATTCCAACATCTTCCAATCCGATATTTTCAATATTAGACTTAATTCCAACAGCAGATAAAATAATGTCAGCTTTTAAAACTATTTCAGCGTTATTTTTTTTTATAATCGCACTAACCATTTTGCCTTTAGTATCTGTTTTTATTAATTCTGAGCTAGTTAATATTTTTATTCCTTTCTTCTTGAAATTGACTTCCAAGGCTTTTGATATTTCCTCATCTTCTACAGGAACTATTCTGTCTAGGTACTCAACAACGGTAACCTCTGAGCCCATAGCATTGTAGAAATAAGCAAATTCGATCCCAATAGCACCTGATCCAACGATTATTATTTTTTTTGGCTGGGTTTTTAAAGTCATTGCTTCTCTATAGCCTATTATTTTTTTTCCATCCTGAGGTAGAGATGGGAGAACTCTTGATTTTGCACCAGTAGCAATTATTATATTATCTGCTTGTAAACTAATATTTTCTCCAATTGTTTTTTCAATTGAAACAGTTTTATCTGATTTTACCCTTCCGTAACCCTCGATAACGTCAATTTTATTTTTTTTCATTAAAAAACTAACACCTTTACTCATACCAGATGCAACATTTCTACTTCTATTGACAACTGCGTTAAAATCTTTATCGTATTCTTTAACAGTTAATCCATATTCATTAGCATGTTTTAGGTAGTCAAAAACTTGTGCAGATTTTATTAATGCCTTAGTTGGAATACAGCCCCAATTTAAACATACCCCGCCAAGACTTTCTTTTTCAACAATAGCAGTTTTAAAGCCAAGCTGAGAAGCTCTAATCGCAGTTACATAACCTCCAGGACCACTACCTAATACGATTATATCGTATGATTTCATGTTTTATTTTTTTAATTTTTCAATATCATTTTTTAAACCTTCAACAGTTGCCTTTAATTGTATTACCATAACCAGCGCACCTACACCAAAAATAAATCCATTAATACCCATAGTTTCTGTAATAATAATTTTAAACAAATGTACTTAAAAATAGTTTCTTTTACTTGAGCTTCGAATTAGCTTTAAATTCTATACTTGCAGAATTAACACAGTACCTTTTTCCTGTATTTGTTGGGCCATCATCAAAAATATGCCCCTGATGTGATCCGCACTCTGAACAAAGAATTTCAGTTCGAATCATACCATGAGTTATATCTTTTTTGAATTTTATGGAGTTTGGAATAGAACTATCGTAACTAGGCCATCCGCAGCTACTATCGAATTTAGATTTACTATCGTACAATTCTTGTTTACACCCCTTACATATGTATGTGCCATTTTCAAAATGGTTATTATACTTCCCACTAAAAGGACTTTCAGTACCTTTTTCTCTCATTATATAAAACTCTTCAGAGGATAGTATTTCCTTCCAATCTTGATCACTTTTTTTAAAATTATATTTTGGATTACTCATTGCTTTGGAATAAAAGTTAGTGATGCTGAATTTATACAATGTCTTTCTCCAGTAGTTTCTTTTGGACCATCGTTAAATAGATGACCAAGATGACCTCCACAGGAAGAACATTTTAATTCTGATCTGGGATACCCTAGATTATAATCAACGTCAAACTCTATATTTTTTGTTATGCCTCTATCAAAGCTTGGCCATCCAGATCTTGAGTCATATTTATATTCTGACTCATATAATGGTGACTGACATGCTGCACAAACATATAGTCCAGAACCATAATTCTTGTCATATTTTCCAGAAAATGCTCTTTCTGTTCCAGCCTGCCTAAGAACAAAGTATTGGATTGATGATAATTCGTTTCTCCACTGTTCTTCAGTCTTATCAACTTTATATTTATTAGTTGAAGAAACATCATTTTGATTTGATTTTTGAGAATTACAACTAGTACTAAGTATCAAAAAAAGAATTAAATATTTTTTCACGTTTTTTTTCAAAATTACTTCAATATGTTAATCTTTTCATCTCTTTAAATGTTTTTTTTAACACATAATAAAAAATCTAGAACTACATAAATATTAAATTATTTTTAAATCATTACTTTGCGATTCAATTAACTAAAACATAATGTTTTCAAAAGCAGTTCCGTTAGAGAAGGGGAGTAAGAAAATTATAGACGCTTGGGTTTCGTATGATTGGGCTAATTCGGCTTACTCTCTTGTAATAACTTCAGCAATTTTTCCAATATATTATGGTTCGTTGTTTAGTGAAATTAAAACTATAGATTTTTTCGGTACTCAAGTTAAGTACTCAGCAATGATTAGTTTTGTTACAGCTTTTGCATTTATAGTGATTTCTGTTATCACCCCAATTCTTTCAGGAATTGCAGATTATATAGGTGACAAAAAAAAATTCATGAAATTTTTTGTTGTTTTAGGATCAATGTCATGTATTGGTTTGTTCTGGTTTGATTTAAGTACAATATACTTAGGATTAACTTTTTATTTTTTGACATTAATTGGTTTCTGGACGAGTGTAGCTTTTTATAATTCATATTTACCCGATATAGCTTATCCTGAACAGCAAAATAGAGCCAGTGCTCGAGGCTATTCAATGGGATACATAGGAAGTGTTATTTTATTGCTTTTCAATCTTTCAATGGTAATGAATCCTGATTTTTATGGAATATCAGGAACAACATCGGAGGCTTCAATGACTGCAATGAAATATCCTTTTATTTCTGTGGGGTTTTGGTGGTTGTTGTTTAGTCAAATTTCTTTGTTTTACCTTCCAAAGGGAAATCATAGTAACAAAATAACAAAAGATGTTTTTTGGAACGGATTTAAAGAGTTAAAAATAGTCTTGGATCAATTGATAGGTAATTTAAGATTAAAAAGATTTCTTATTGCTTTTTTTCTCTACAGTATGTCACTTCAAACTGTATTGTTAATTGCTACGTATTTTGGTGAAGCTGAAATTCAGTGGGCTAATTCTACTGAAAAGACTGTAGGATTAATAGTTAGTATATTATTAATTCAAATTGTTGCAATTTTTGGAGCAATAATTACTGCAAGAGCATCTGAGCGTTTTGGAAATATTCCAGTTTTAATTATTATAAACGTAATATGGGCATGTCTTTGTATTCGAGCCTTTTATATTCATACTCCTGCAGAGTTCTATTTGGTTGCTGGTTTTGTTGGGATGGTAATGGGAGGTTTACAATCGCTATCAAGAGCCACTTATTCAAAATTTATTCCTTTAACTAAGGATACAGCATCCTTTTTTAGTTTCTATTCAGTAACTGAAAAGGTTGCCATAATCATTGGAATGCTAATGTTTGGAATAATCGACCAAATCACCGGCAGTATGAGGAATAGTATTTTGGTGTTTGCGGCTTTTTTCATTGCAGGAGTTATTTTATTACTCAGAGTCCCAAAACAAAAAGATTAGTTGCAATTTCATTTAAAATATTTTTAATTTAAAATTCTTGGCACAACTATTGAAATTACAATAGGTGTTACTTATTATTACTGGAAAAATTAAATAGTATATTAATGACACGTATTTTAAATGACACATTGACACTAAATTAATATGGCAAAAACACCCTATGCAAATTTTGACAGTTTTTCTCTCAAAGAGATAGAAGCTGAAGCTGACTTAATTCCTTTAATGACCTCAGAAGATGAAGAAGCCCTAAATAAAGAAGCTTTACCAGAATCAATCCCTATTTTGCCACTAAAAAATACCGTACTGTTTCCAGGCGTAGTAATTCCAATTACCGCAAGTAGGGACAAATCTATTGAGTTAATAAAAGATGCTAACAAAGGAGATAAAGTTATTGGAGTCGTTGCTCAAAAAGATAAGTCTACCGAAAACCCAGAATTAAAAGATATTTATGATCTTGGAACTGTTGCTCAGATTTTAAGAGTTTTAAAAATGCCTGATGGAAATACTACTGTTATTATTCAGGGTAAGAAGAGATTTCAAATCGAAGAAATAATTTCTGATAAGCCCTATTTTAAGGCTAAAATAAAACCAGTTAATGACATATCTTTAGATTCTAGTAATAAGGAGTTTACTGCTGTTGTTGATTCAATTCGTGATCTTGCACTTCAGATAATTCAAGAAAATCCAAATATCCCTTCAGAGGCTTCATTTGCTATTAAAAATATTAATAGTAACTCATTCTTGATAAACTTTGTCTCTTCAAATATGAACTTGTCAGTAAGCGACAAACAAGAGATTTTATCATTGACAAGTCTAAATGAAAGAGCTTTATTGTGCCTGAAGTTTATGAATATGGAATATCAGAAACTTGAATTGAAAAATGACATAAGATCAAGAGTCCGATTAGACATGGATCAGCAACAAAGAGAGTATTATTTAAACCAACAGTTAAAAACAATTCAAGAGGAGCTAGGTGGTATTTCATATGAAGAAGAGGTAGACGAACTCAAGGTACGTTCCAAAACAAAAAAGTGGAGCAAAGATGTTAGTGATCATTTTAATAAAGAGTGGGGAAAACTTCAAAGAATGAACCCTCAAGTAGCTGAATATTCTGTTCAGAGAAATTATTTAGAGTTAATATTAGATTTACCTTGGAACGATTTTTCAACAGATAAGTTTGATCTTAAAAAAGCGCAAAGAATTCTAGATAGAGACCATTACGGTCTTGATGAAGTAAAAAAACGTATAATAGAATATTTAGCAGTTCTAAAACTAAGAAATGACATGAAGTCACCTATTTTATGTCTCTTTGGTCCTCCTGGTGTAGGAAAAACTTCTTTAGGAAAATCAATAGCAGAATCGCTTGGAAGATCATATGTGAGAGTTTCTTTAGGGGGGATGCGTGATGAATCTGAAATAAGAGGTCATAGAAAAACTTATATAGGAGCTATGCCCGGGAGAATTATTCAGAGTTTAAAAAAGGCAAATAAATCTAATCCAGTTTTTGTTTTGGACGAAATTGATAAATTAACTCAAGGATCACAAGGAGATCCCTCAGCAGCTTTATTGGAAGTTTTGGATCCTGAGCAAAATAATTCATTTTATGATAATTTTTTAGAAATCGGATATGATTTATCTAAGGTAATGTTTGTTGCAACTGCAAACACTATGGCCTCAATTCATCCAGCTCTACGAGATAGGATGGAGGTTATAAATGTTAGTGGATATACACTTGAAGAAAAAACTCAAATAGCTTATAAACATCTCCTACCTAAGCAATTAAAAGAGCATGGTTTAACAAAAAATCATTTAAGCCTAAAAAAATCTGTTATATCAAAAATAGTAGAGAGTTATACCAGAGAATCTGGAGTAAGAGGATTAGACAAGCAAATGGCGAAAATGACAAGATATGTTGCAAAATCAATCGCTCTAGATGAAGAATACAAGATTTCTCCTAATCTATCAGATTTAACAAATATATTGGGACCTGCGAAAGTAAATCGTGATTTAGCTGAAAACAATCATGTTGCTGGAGTAGTAACTGGATTGGCATGGACATCAGTAGGCGGTGATATTCTTTTTATTGAATCTTCTATATCTCAAGGCAAGGGGAATTTAGGTATTACTGGGAATTTAGGAAAAGTAATGAAAGAATCTGCTACTATTGCTCTGGAGTTCTTGAAATCAAATTCTCAAAGACTTGGTATTGATAATTTTCCTTTTGATAAGTATAATATTCATATTCATGTTCCTGAAGGGGCAACTCCGAAGGATGGACCTAGTGCAGGTATAACAATGTTAACCTCCTTGATGTCTTTATTTACTCAGAAACGAGTTAAGAAAGGTCTTGCAATGACTGGTGAAATAACCCTAAGAGGTAAGGTTTTACCTGTTGGAGGCATAAAAGAAAAAATATTAGCTGCCAAAAGATCAAAAATTAAAGAAATAATTTTGTGTGAGCAAAATAAAAAAGATATTGATGAAATAAAACCCAGTTACTTAAAAGGTTTAAAATTCCACTACGTTAGCGAGATGATTGATGTTTTGTCAATAGCAATAACGGAGAAAGATGTTGTCAATTCAAAAAAAATATTAGAAATTAAAAAATGAAAAGTATTATTGCAATCGACGGTTATGCAGCTACAGGTAAAAGTAGTCAGGCAAAAAGAATTGCAAAATCACTTAATTATAAATACATAGATACTGGAGCTATGTATCGGGCAGTTACATATTATTGTATGATAAATGATTTACTAATTCAGCCTATAAATGTGAAGGAAATTTTAGAAAAAATCAAAATAATCAATCTAGAATTTAAAATTTTAAATAACGCCCAGGTTATCTTTTTAAATAATGTTGATGTTGAACCTTTTATAAGAAAAATGGATATTGCTAATAATGTAAGTAAAATAGCAATAATTCCTGAAATAAGAGAATTTCTTGTTAAAATTCAAAGAAGGATTGGGGTAAAATATAATGCTGTAATGGATGGACGTGATATCGGAACAGTAGTTTTTCCAGATGCTAAAAATAAATTTTTTCTAACAGCTTCACCAGAGATAAGAGCTGAACGACGATATAAAGAATTAAAGTTGAAAAATGAAAATACTACTTATTCAAAAGTTTTAAAAAACATTAAGGAAAGAGATCTGGAAGACTCCTCCAGAAAGGACTCTCCATTAAAGCCATCCAGAGACGCAATCATAATTGATACTTCAAATTTGAATGAGGATGAAGTATTCGATAGATTAATTTCTTTTATTAATAATTAACGATAAAAAAGAATTAATTTCGTCACAAACGTTCTTTAACAATATGCTAACTCGAAGACACATACGGATAAAGGTAATGCAGTCTTTGTATTCGATTTCCCATCAAGGAAAGCAAAGTCTTAAAGATCAATTAGATTTTTATAATGAAAGTGTTAAAAAGTCATTTGATCTTTATTATCTGATAATGTCGATTTATAAGAATATTTATTTGTATGCTCAAAAAAATATTGAGTTAGAAAAAAAACTTCAATATGAATTGCCCTATTCAATAGCTGATAAAATTGTTAAAAACCCCTATTTTAAATTTCTTTGTGAACATAAAACTATATCAGAATTTATTGATAAAAGAAAAATTAATAATTGGAACCTAGATTCCGAATATATAAATCAATTTTATAAAGACTTGAGCTCGAAACCTCTTTTTGGTGAGTACGACCCAGGTAAAAATAATGAAGAGGATAGTTTATTTTGTGTTAACTTTTTTAAAGAATGTGTTGCTCAATCAGACAAGCTATATGAATATCTAGAGGACAAAGAACTAACGTGGATAGATGATTTCCCTGTTGTAAACACACATATACTGAAACAAATTAAATCTTTAAATATTGAAAAATCTTTAAAATTTAATTTTCCTTTTTTTAATATTGAATCTGAAGAAATAGTTTTTGGAAAAGACATGCTAAATAAAGTGATTTCCAAAAATGAGCTATTGGAGTCAGAAATAAAAGGAAAAACTCCAAATTGGGATTCTGAAAGGATTGCTGATATGGATTACATATTGTTAAAAATGGCTATTTCAGAACTTTTATACTTTAAAGAAGTACCTGTCAGGGTCACAATTAATGAATACATAGAAATTGCTAAAGATTATTCAACACCTAAAAGTAATATTTTCATTAACGGAGTTCTAGATAATATTTCTAAGGATTTTGATCTAAATGGGAGATTAAAGAAATCTGGAAGAGGCTTATTGTAAGGAATTTTATTTACTTTTGATCTAGAAATAATTAATTTATAATACATGAAAAATATTTTTTACTCAATCCTAGTTGTATCACTTATTGTTACGTCTTGTGGCGAAAGTGCATCAAAAAAAATCAATCAAGATAATGTTCAGGCTACTGAAGTTCAAGCTCAAGCAAATACTTCAAACTCTCCAGTTATGACTTTTGACAAGCTTTCACATGATTTTGGAAATATAAACGAAGGAGATATTGTTAAAACTACTTTTTCTTTTACTAATACAGGAAAAAGTGATTTAATTATCGTTGATGCTCGTGGAAGTTGTGGATGTACTGTTCCACAATATCCTAAAAATGTGCCAATCGCTCCAGGAGCAAAAGGTGAAATTTTAGTTAGTTTTGATTCTAGTAATAAGCCTAGTCTACAACAAAAAGCTGTGACTATATCAGCTAATACTGAAAGTGGAAGGGAAATGCTTAGAATTAAGGCAATGGTTGCTCCAGATGCAGTCAAAGAACAACAAAGACAGGCTCAAGCTAAAGCTCGTCAAGCTCAAAATTAATAAATGCAAGGATTTTCAGACCAACTTCCTTTCTTACTATTAATGTTAGTGGTTTTTTTCTTCTTCATTATATTACCTCAAACGAGAAGGCAGAAGAAAGAAAAAAACTTCATGAACAACCTTAAAAAAGGTGACCGTATTATCACTAAAAGTGGTATACATGCAAAAGTTTTTGAATTGAACGACAAAGACAATACTTGTATTATTGAAACTCAAGCAGGTAAACTAAAAGTAGAGCGCTCAGCAATTTCATTAGAAATGAGTGATAAACTTAAAAAGAGTTTATCAAAAAAGTAATTAAACCCCGAATTTTCGGGGTTTTTCAAAAAGAGTTAATCTCTAATGTATAAGAGTATCCTTAAGCCTATTTTATTCTTATTTGATCCCGAATGGGTTCATCATTTTGTTTTCAAAACAATTAAGATTTCTCATTTCATTCCATTTCTTGGTTTAATAATAAAAAAAATATATTGCATTGACCACCCTAAGCTAAGTCGTAAAGTTTTTGGTCTTAATTTTAAAAATCCTATTGGATTAGCTGCTGGTTTTGACAAGGATGCAAAACTATATAATGAATTAAATAATTTTGGCTTTGGTTTCATTGAAATTGGAACCGTCACCCCTAAAAGCCAATCAGGTAACCCAAAAAAACGATTATTTAGATTATCAGAAGACTCAGCTCTTGTTAATAGAATGGGTTTTAACAATGAAGGAGTTAATTTCGCAGTTTCAAGATTGAAGTCGAATAAGAATGTGCTGATAGGGGGTAATATTGGGAAAAATAAAAATACCCCAAACGAGAAAGCAATTGATGATTATAAATATTGTTTTGAGTATCTTTTTGATTACGTTGATTATTTTGTTGTAAACGTAAGCTCCCCAAACACTCCAAACCTTAGAGCTCTTCAAGCCAAAGAACCTTTGAAAGCCATACTTAATGGTTTACAAGTATTAAACAATCAAAAAGAAAAAAGAAAACCTATTTTATTAAAAATTTCTCCTGATCTTAATGATAATCAGTTGATTGATATTATTGATATTATTGATGTCACAAAAATCGATGGAATTATTGCTACTAATACTACTTTAGATAGAAAAGCTTTGAAGTCAAAGAATCGTAATGAAACAGGAGGGCTTAGTGGTAAACCCTTAAGAGATAAAAGTACAGAAGTAATTAAGTTTTTATCTAAAAAAAGCAACAAAAGCTTTCCGATTATCGGAGTAGGTGGAATTCACACCCCTGAAGATGCTATAGAAAAAATTAAAGCTGGTGCAGATCTAATTCAGTTATACACTGGCTTCATATATGAAGGACCAGGTATTGTAAAAAAAATTAATAAAGCATTAATTAAAACATAGAATCTGATTTCTCGAATAATTTATTCAAAATAATTGAAACTTTCTCCAGGTTTAATTTTTTGAATTGTTTCATAAATCAATCGGATTACATTTTCTACATCTTCTTTCTGAACCATTTCAACGGTTGTATGCATGTATCTTAAAGGGAGAGATATTAAAGCAGATGCTACACCACCATTACTGTAAGCAAATGCATCAGTATCTGTCCCTGTGAATCTAGATGAAGCAAGTCTCTGAAATGGTATTTTATTTTTATTCGCAACCGAAATTATTCTTTCTCTTAATTTATTGTGAACTGCCGGAGCATATGAAATAACTGGACCATCTCCAATTTGAGTTTTACCTTGCTCTTTTTGATTAATCATTGGGGTAGTTGTGTCGTGACAAACATCAGTAACAATTGCAACATCAGGTTTAATTGTTTGAGTAATCATTTCAGCACCACGAAGTCCAACTTCTTCCTGAACAGAGTTTGTTATATATAGTCCAAAAGGCAGTTCAATTTTATTTTCCTTAATTAATCTAGCAACTTCAGCTATCATAAAGCCTCCAGCTCTATTATCGATTGCTCTACAAACAAATTTGTTTTTATTTAGAATTTGAAAAGTATCAGGATATGTTATTACACATCCAACATGAACACCCATTTTTTGTACTTCTTTTTTATCTTTTGCTCCGATGTCAATACAAATATTATTAAGTTTTGGAGTTTCTTCCTTTCCAGCTTTTCGAGTATGTATTGCTGGCCAACCAAATACTCCTTTTACAATTCCTTTGTCTGTATGGATATTTACCCATTTTGAAGGAGCTATTAGATGATCGCTTCCTCCATTTCTAATAACGTATATCAATCCATTATCAGAAATATAATTTACATACCATGAAATTTCATCAGAATGACCCTCAATTACTACTTTGTATTTTGCTTCAGGATTAATTACTCCGACGGCAGTTCCGTAAACATCAGTAATAAAATTATCTACATAGGGTTTTAGATATTCCATCCATATCTTTTGCCCATTAGCCTCGTAACCAGTGGGTGCTGAATTATTTAAATATTTTTCTAAAAAATCAATTGACTTCTGATTTAAAACTTTCATATATGTAAAATTTATTTAATGACTAAAATAATAATTAATGATCATTAAACTGTTTCAAAATCTCAGTTTTTATACCTTTGAAAATAATGAATAATAAGATTTTATATTTACTTTTTTTACATGTCACCTTTTGCCTTTCTCAATCTACTGAAATAGAACAATCTTTATTTGTAGTAGGGGAGGATTCGATCCCAAAATCAGCAATAAATTTAAAAGAAATAATTGTATTCCAGCCACTTACTTTTAACTCTTACGATGCAGCAAAAAAATATGCGATATTAAGAAATAGAACTTATAAAGTTTATCCATATGCTAAATTAGCAAGTGATCGTCTTCAGATTTTAACATCAAGACTTGAGAATATTAATACGAAAAGTAAAAAAAGAAAGTATTTAAAAAGGTTGGAGAAATTCATTTATGATGAATTTGAAAAGGATTTAAAAAAACTATCACGTTCTCAGGGTAAAATACTAATTAAATTGGTTCATCGTCAAACGGGAGAAACAACTCATAAATTAATAAAAGAGTTAAGAAATGGATGGAAGGCAACAATATATCAAGCAACAGCATCTTTTTTTAAATTATCACTCAAGGAAACATATGATCCAAAGGAAAGTTACGAGGATTATTTAATTGAAGATATATTACTTCGAGCCTTTTCGAAAGGTAAACTTGTTGAACAATCTACAGCCTTAGATTATGATCTAGATTCTTTGTATGATATATGGAAGAATAAGTCAGATTCAAATGTATTAAAAACTGCTGATCAAGTTAAATATAGATTAATTAACTAAATTTTTGTTTTAACGTCTCGAATTAAGTTTAGATAAAAGTCTTAGAATTTCTAAATAAAGCCAAATCAGAGTTACCAAAAGTCCAAAAGCTCCATACCATTCCATATATTTTGGTGCTTTTTTTTCAGCAGCCTCTTCAATGAAATCGAAATCAAGAACTAGGTTAAGAGATGCAATTACAACAATAAATAAACTAAAACCTATACTCATCAGTGATGCATTAGTAGGATCTAAAACTCCTATACTTGATCCAAAAAAGCTCATAACCATATTTACTAAATATACAATCATGATCCCTCCAGTTGCAGCAGCTACACCCAATTTAAAATTCTCAGTTGGTTTTATAAAACCTGATCTGTATGCCATTAATAGTGATAGGAGTATTCCAACTGTAAGAAAGATTGCATTAATAACAATTCCATCGTAAACACTATTATACATATAAGAAATCCCCCCTAACAAACCACCTTCTAAAATTGCATAAATAGGGACAGTAATAGGAGACCATTCTTTTTTAAAAACTGTTACTATACCTGTAATAAAACCTCCAATTCCAAATAAAATCAACATTGAAATACTGATGTTTGTAAATGAATAGTATCCAGTACCAACTAAAAGAATTAAACTCATAGCTGTTTTATTTACTGTACCCTCAATAGTCATGGATTCAGCGGATATATTTGAATAAGTAAAAGAATTTTTATTTAAAACTGGGTTACCTGATCTGTAAGAAATATGTCTATTCATGAATTAGGATTTAAAAGCATTTATTATAAAAATAATCCAACCGATTATTAAAAGTGATCCTCCAATGGGAGTTATAGGTCCAACCCATTTTAAATTTATCTTGATTAATGATTGAAGAGAGAGTAAAAAAATACTAAATGAAAACAGTAGTGTTCCACTAATAAAAAACTTATAAATAAGTTTTTTACCTTCAATTGGTAATATTGATATAATTAATAATGCAAGGCCATGATACATTAAATATCTTACTCCTACTTCGAAAGATTGGAGTGCGTATTCATCCAAATATTTTTTCAATAAATGACTTCCGAATGCACCAAAAACAACAGAAAGTAAAGCGAAAATACCTCCAAAAACTCTTATTTTATCCATTAATATTTTTTTATTTTCACAAATATAAACAAATATGCAATGATGATTTCTAGAGTTTTGACAGTAGTGTCTTTAATCGTTTTAAGCCGTCATTTCTTGCCTTTATATTTGCTTCTGAAGCATCGACACTCTCACCTGCTCTGAAAAATCCGTGACCAGCACCATCATAAATAACTGGTTCAAAAAATCCTTTCGCTTTTTCCATAGCATTAGTACTGCTTTCTATTGTTGCATTTACCCTGTTATCATTTCCTCCATAGAAACCATATACTGGAGCTTTTATTTTTTTATAATCAATTTCATTTTTCGGTCCAGATCCATAGCAGACAAAAACTGCAGAAAGTAATGAGTTATTAGTAGCATATCTAAAAGATTGGAGTCCTCCCCAGCAAAATCCAATTATTGCAACTTTGCCGTTAGCCGATTCGATATTTTTTCCATATTTAAAAACAACATCTAGATCAGATGTCACCTTTTCCGGGGAGAGATTGTAAATTGCTGTTCTTGCCATGTCAGAGTTTGTAAAATTTGAAGTACCTCCTCCGTCTGGAGCAGTTCCTGACAACAAGTCTGGAGCTAGAACTATATATCCCATTTCTGCAATCTGATCACTCATATTTCTAGCCCAATCATTAAGCCCCCTGTTTTCATGAATTAAAATAACTACTGGAACCTTTTTGACTACTTCAGGAAAAACGACCAAGGTATTGATCTCTTTATCATTATTAATTAACTTTTTCCATTCATGATGACGTGGAGATTCCTCTAAACGTTCAATAAATTTTTGAGAAAAAACACCAATTGGAATTAAAAGGATAATTATTAAATGTTTCATAGAATTAACTTTTTGTTAAATATTACCTATTTTAAATTGCATCACCAAATTAACTAAAGTTAACTAAAAATTAGAATCAAGTTGTAACTTATAGTTGTACATTTGATTTGTATGCGTAAAACACTACTTCTTGCTTTACTCATTCTTTTTTCTTGTTCCAAGG